>JABIQF010000057.1 GCA_018668095.1 Cellvibrionales bacterium | reverse complement strand
GGTTAAGAAAAAAGTAGCTAAATGAGATAACAACTTCGCGCTCCCTGGTAGGTTCGCTGCTGTTCATATCATTTAGCTACTTTTCCTTTCCTGCAATCCCAGCTCATCTGACATTATCGATTTGATTTTCTCTTTCAAGCATTCACCTTTACCTTTGCCCTCTTAACTTTCACTTTAAACCTTAGCCATTCTCGCTTTTCTGAAACATTCTCGCTTTTCTAAAAAAAAGACAGCTTTTATCCATCTCTAAAAAGCAAATGCCCCGCTGTATTTCAGAAATTCTGTGTAAACTCACTAAAAGATGAATATTCAACGACTTACAGGTTGACCTTAGCTGTGAGCTTCTCTATAGTACGCGCCCTCTCAGACGATACTTGTTTGAGATTAACGACACGCGCTCGTAGCTCAGCTGGATAGAGTACCTGGCTACGAACTAGGGGGTCGCAGGTTCGACTCCTGCCGAGCGCGCCATATTCTGTTGATTAGCAAGGTATTGCGAATTCAACGCTGCATCTTAAATGCAGCATTCAATGCTCCACGTTAAATAACACTATAATCAATACTATAATCAATACTAAATGTTAGGCTGCAGCCCCATCGCTGCTACCGAAATCAACTCTGCATAACAATCGCTACATTCATTTAAAGGCATCATCGTTATGTCCAAGCTACCCGCCGAATACACCTTTATAGACCTTTCAGATTACGGCAGACCCGTTGCACGCTTGATAGCTAACGGCTTTAAAAATACGCGTATCACGCCTATTGATGTCACGATAATGTTTATCATTGCGGGACTACTCGCCATCGTGAGCATACTCAACCATCAATATGCTTTAGCCGCCTTTTTTCTTATTTTAAAATCCATTCTAGATGCAGCAGATGGCGAGTTAGCCAGAATCAAAAACACACCCTCATATACGGGCCGTTACTTTGATTCAGTGTCAGATATTATTTTGAATGCTTTATTCTTACTCACTATTTGCTACATCACAGAGGGCTCACTCTTTATTACGTTTCTGGCCTTTTGCGGCATTCAATTGCAAGGCACCCTCTACAATTATTACTACGTGATATTGAGAAACAAAGTCGACGGCGATAAAACCAGCCGAGTATTTGAAGAAGGCGTGCCGACAGCGCTGCCCGGTGAAAAGCAGCGCAATGTAGATCGCCTATTTTGGATGTATACCTTTTGCTACGGTGTATTCGATAAAGCAATACAGGCACTGGATAAAGATGCGGAACAGGCTGACCATTATCCAAAATGGTTTATGACCGCCCTTTCCTGTTTTGGATTAGGTTTTCAGCTACTCATTATTGCAATCATGCTATGTTTAGGTTGGGCTAATTATATATTGCCATTCTTCATTGCTTTCACAGCATTCATCTTTGTATTTATTCTAATCCGAAAAGCCATTAATCGCGGCTAAAAGCCAATAATAGTGCATATCTAATATTGGCTACATACCATTACGATATACCGCAAGGCTACTCGTCTCACTCGCTCTAATCTGCTTGAATGCTTCGCCATAACTTAATAATAATTGCAGGCAATAATCCAACCGGCCTTGCAAATATTCCTGTGCTTTAGGGTCGTTATCATCCGTATTTTCATTAAAGACGGATTCGACATCGCGGACAATTAAGTGCTCTGGCAAATAGCAGATACGATTATTTTTATAGCTGCTCATACGTAATTCTGCAATCGGATAAGCGCCACCTTCACCAGAAGAAACGCCCACCAACAAAGCAGGCTTATGCGCTAGCTCACCCTTGCCCCACATAAAAAAGAAGTTTTTCAACCCTGCGGGCACCATGCCATGCCATTCTGGCGCAATAATAATTAATGCATCGCTACTAGCAAGCTGCTCAGCAATAGGCGTTAACCTCTGCTGCCAAGCTTCATCACCCGCCCAAATAGATTCATCCCAGAGCGGCAGTGGATTGTTCGCCAAATCCAATAAGTAGGTATCGGTGCAAGCGTCTTTGCTTGAAAGAGATTGCGCAATAACGCCTGCTATTTTGCTACTTTGACTGTTAGAACGAGAACTGCCAGAAATAATGCTAATTTTCATATAGGATTTACTCTGTGAAGATTGGTGGCTGTATAAATATATGTCTAACCCAGTTAATCATTAAACGGCGAAGATATAAATAAACGAATTCTTACTCGGCTCATAATCAATGATAACGGTAGCTGTCAATAAAGTGTATCATTCGATTAATGAATAATTTTAATGACAAGCCAAACAATACCACAGCTAAGTATCAGGCTCTATTGGAGCGTCTGCCTCAACTAGCAATGGCTTCATTTATTGCTGGGCTACTGTTTATTTTTAGCCAGACAGAGCTACTCGCGTCTTGGCGCTTTGAACGCCTTCTTTTTGATCAACAGCCATTGCTCGCTTTGAGTCATGCCGTTGTTCATCTTAATGCCCAACATTTAATGCTGAACATCGCTGCTTTAGTCTTTATTTATCTTATATTCCCTGCGGCGTTTAAATCACTCTCATGGATAGTCGCACTTGCT
>JABIQF010000125.1 GCA_018668095.1 Cellvibrionales bacterium | reverse complement strand
TTCACATTAGGTGTTTTCAGTCTCTATTAGCCTTTTTATAGGCTCTGATTGTATTTATTAAGCGGTTATAACTTTTTATTATAAATACTAAATTTTTTATTTATGATTAATAAACCTATTTTTGCTAACACAAAGGGCAGTTTATGCATAAGAGACATCTATGAGTTCTTATAAAAGAAATAGTTCCTAACGATTTTTTATAGCGAATTGACACAAAGAACCTTTAAAACATATTGCGTCATTTAATGATTCATTGATTTGGCCTTATTACTTCCAATATCAATTTTATTTTCTTATGCATTATTTGTTAGGATGCTGCTGCGATATACCTTTTATTGGATTTATGATGAGTAAATTAGCAACTAACAAAACCCTTAATAGCGCTGACGCCATATGCCGAGAATCAGGTGCAAGGTTGACTGACAAACGCAAACGGACATTAACCGTGTTACTCGATGCGCCTGCGCCGATGTCGGCCTATGAACTCAAGGATGAATACGAAAATCGGTATAAGGAGACGCTGACGGCCATGTCTGCTTATCGCATGTTAAATTTTCTTGTCGATGAAATGCTCGCCCATAAACTCCACTCAGTAAATAAATACACGGTATGCGAGCATATTAACTGCAGCCACGCACATGAACTGCCGCAATTCCTTATTTGCGATACCTGCCAATCGGTATCCGAGGCTGGCATTAAGAAAGATACCCTTAAAAAGCTCAAAGCGGATGTTAGCGAAACTGGGTTTGCCCTTAACAATCAGCAACTTGAACTTCATGGCATCTGTCATAGTTGTCAGCCTGCGCAATAATCGACTAGCGCTGTACTCGCTCAAACAACTTCAACACTCGTTAACGGCATCTATCATTTCGATTAATCAATCCCCTAAATAAATACTCCTCTTGTGTGCAGCTAAGCCCTCTTGGGCAGCAGCATATCTCAACGCTTCCAAACCCAATACGGTGGTTGATGATTCAGAAGCACTACCTGCAGCTGGCGTTTTAATTATGACGGGACCATGATTTCGTCAGTTTACGGCGTTAAGTGCCATTAGCAAAAAATTGTTTAGTTTTTTAGGTTCTACAATCGTTTAGTCATGAATTATTGTTCTATGCCAGCCTGTATTCGCCCTTTTGAATAAAGAAATTTTATAGCCATAAGACCTTTGGCCTTTGAGAAATCCTTGTAATTGTATTGCTTGATGAGTGTTTGAGGCCGCTGTTTTCTGGCTTATGAGCTTATCTGGACTAATAACTGAGCTTGTATAATCGCTGTTTGCATTAACACTCATGTTTTAACTTGTTTGTGTGTCCCATAAATACACGTTAAAGTGTTATAGGCAAAATAAACAACAACAGCGGTAGAGCGGATACAGAGATAGATTATGAAAGCAAGTGATGTAAAAAAAGGCAATGTTATTGAGCACAATAATGCTGTGTTTCAAGTGAGAGATATTGAAAAATCTTCAGCGCAAGGCCGCGGTGGTAATGTGACGTATCGGTTTACCATTTACTCTGTCGCTAATGGTAACAAAGTCGATTTAGTTCTACGTGCCGATGATGATTTAAAAGAACTTGATCTTATGCGAAGAGAAAGTACTTTCTCTTATATGGACGGTGAAGCGTTTGTCTTTTTAGATATTGAAGATTATTCATCGTATACATTAGATGCCAATGTAGTGGGTGATATGGCTAACTATATTACTGAGGGGCTGGAAGGTGTGTTTGTTCAGTTAATCGATGATTCACCTATTGCCATTCAAATGCCGGCCACAGTGATATTAGAAGTGGTTGATACGCCCCCTGAATTAAAAGGCGGCTCGGCAACCAAGCGAACAAAGCCGGCCAAGTTGAGTACAGGAATAGAAATACATGTTCCTGAATACATTGCTAATGGCGATAAGGTACAAGTCTCAACGGTAACCGGTGAGTTTGGTGGGCGGGCATAAATTGAAAAAAATTAAATTTATTAGAAGTATTGTTGATTGTTTTTATCGAATGATTGATGGTCGTATATGCGCCGTCGCGATGATAATTGCACGCGTTTTTCTGATAAGTTTAGTTGCCAATATTACTACTGTTAAAGCAGAGCCCACAGTACGTCTAGATACCAATATGGGCGTTATAGAAATTAATTTACGTCCAGATGTTGCGCCCATTCATGTCGAGAATTTTTTACAGTATGTAAATGATGGCGATTATAACAACAGCTTTATTCATCGCAGTATTGCTGGCTTTATTGTGCAGGGTGGGGGGTTCATCTTTACTAATCAGCTCTTTGATTATGTGCCCGTTGACCCAGCTATTATTAATGAGTTTGCGTTATCCAATATACGTGGCACTGTTGCCATGGCTAAAGTAGGCAGTGACCCTAATAGTGCAACGAGTCAATGGTTTATTAATTTAGCCGACAATGCTTCAAATCTTGATTTTCAAAATGGTGGCTTTACCGTGTTTGGTGAGGTGAGTGTAGGGATGGATGTTGCCGATGCTATTGCTGCGCTGCCCACTGTTAATTTTGGAGCTCCCATTGGTTCTGCGCTTCCTATGCGTAATATGCCCAATGCAATACCAGTTGTTTGGGAGAGTCATTTGGTCATGATTAATAATGCAGAACAAAAAGGATTATTCATTCCGATGTTGCCTAATTTATTCTATGGGGTTTTAGCGGCGTTTATTTTTATAGTGGGTAATAAAATTAGAGTCCGAAAAAAGGGCATATAAATATTTTATATGCCTTTTTATTTTTTAGTCAATTTTTTAAATGATTAATAAATCGCTTCTCTATCGATTAGCTAGTATTTTTATCCCTCCTGTTTTCTGATACAACTTCGCAATAAGTTGAGTCTTCTTTTCTAAAGGCAATAGAGCCTATTACGGTTCATTAGTACATTAAATAACATTATATAAAGGCACGAGAAGTTAATGATTATGCAAAGAACCAATGATTCATTTATTACCGAATTTTTTAAATGGAAATCTGCAGGAGGCGTTCTCCTTATTGTTTCGGCTTTAATGGCCATGGTGTTTGCAAATACACCTTTAAAAATATATTACCAATTATTACTTTCAACACC
>JABIQF010000139.1 GCA_018668095.1 Cellvibrionales bacterium | reverse complement strand
GAAAAAGTTGCCCCAGGCGTTATCGCTAGACAATCGGTTGATCAGCCAGTGCAAATTGGTTTAAAAGCCGTTGATGCCATGGTGCCAATCGGTCGTGGTCAACGTGAATTAATTATCGGTGACCGTCAAGTAGGTAAGACTGCGATTGCTGTTGATGCCATCATTAACCAAAAAGGCAAAGGCATTAAATGTGTCTATGTAGCTATTGGTCAAAAAGCGGCTTCTGTAAATGCAGTCGTTCGTAAGCTTGAAGAGCATGGTGCAATGGAACATACCATTGTTGTTGCTGCAACCGCTTCTGATCCTGCGGCGATGCAATTTTTAGCGCCGTTTGCTGGCTGCACCATGGGCGAATACTACCGTGACCGTGGCGAAGATGCGTTGATCATTTATGATGATTTAACTAAGCAGGCTTGGGCTTATCGTCAAATTTCTTTACTACTTCGTCGACCACCAGGTCGTGAAGCATATCCTGGTGACGTATTCTATTTGCACTCACGTTTATTAGAACGTGCAGCTCGAGTTAATGCTGACCATGTAGAGCAAATCACTAATGGCGCAATCAAAGGTAAAACAGGTTCATTAACTGCATTACCAATCATCGAAACACAGGCTGGTGACGTATCGGCTTTTGTTCCGACTAACGTTATTTCTATTACTGATGGTCAGATATTCTTGGATACTGATTTATTTAATGCGGGTGTTCGACCAGCAATGAATGCCGGTATTTCTGTATCGCGAGTAGGTGGCGCAGCACAGACTAAGATTATCAAGAAATTATCAGGTGGTATTCGTACCGCTTTAGCGCAATACCGTGAGCTTGCGGCATTCTCTCAGTTTGCCTCTGATCTTGATGATGCGACTAAAGCTCAGCTTGATCACGGTGAGCGTGTTACCGAGTTGATGAAGCAAAAGCAGTATGCACCACAGTCAATTGCTGAAATGGCATTATTGATTTATGCAGCGGACAACGATTTTCTTAACGATGTAAATGTTGAAAAAATTGGTGCTTTTGAAGATGCATTACTTTCTTATTCTCATTCTGAGCACGGTGCTTTACTAGAAAAAGTAGCAACTGACGGCGGCTGGGATAAAGATACTGAAGCATCCTTTAAGTCATTATTAGAGAGCTTCAAGTCTACACAGACTTGGTAGTTAACTATTAAACGCAAACGTAAAGAGTAAAACATGGCTAGCGGCAAAGAGATACGGACGCAGATCACCAGTATCAAAAGCACTCAGAAAATTACGAGTGCAATGGAGATGGTGGCTGCGAGCAAAATGCGTAAAGCGCAAGAGCGAATGCAAAAAGGTAAGCCTTATTCCAAACGGATTAAGTCGGTTATAGGCCATCTTGCAAATTCGACGCCTGAATATCGCCATATGTTTATGGAGCAGCGTGAAATAAAGCGCGTTGGTTATATCGTTGTTTCTACAGACCGTGGTTTATGTGGCGGTTTAAACATTAACTTGTTTAAGCAAGCCATAGCGAGCATGAAAGAGCATTCCGATAACAATGTAGATGTTGATCTATGTTTGGTTGGCGCTAAAGGTGCTAGCTTCTTTAATTCTTATGGCGGCAATGTTGTTGCAGCCGTTCGTGATTTAGGCGAAGACCCAGCGGTAATCGATTTAATCGGTAGCATTAAAGTAATGCTTGATGCCTATGAAGAAGGCACTATTGATCGTTTATATATCGTTAATAACGAATTTGTTAATACGATGACTCAGCAGCCAGAAGTGGAGCAGTTATTACCGCTAAACTCTGATGATGATGAATCAATGCAACACCATTGGGATTATATTTATGAGCCTGATGCAAAAGATTTACTTGATGGTTTATTGGTTCGATATATCGAAGCGTTAGTTTATCAAGCCGTAGTAGAAAACGGGGCCTGTGAGCAAGCCGCACGAATGATTGCAATGAAAAGCGCAACCGACAATGCTGGCGACCTTATTGATGATTTGCAATTGGTGTACAACAAAGCACGCCAATCAGCAATTACCCAAGAACTTTCAGAAATTGTTAGTGGTGCCGCAGCAATTAGTTAAGTGGCGTATTAAGCAGTTTTCATTAAAACAGTTAAAAGTATTTTAAAGTATAGAGGAACACCGAATGAGTAGCGGACGTATCGTACAGATCATTGGCGCAGTCATCGACGTGGAATTTCCACGTGATGCAGTCCCTAAGGTTTATGACGCACTAATGGTCACAGAAAAAGGCCTAACGCTTGAAGTGCAACAGCAATTAGGTGACGGCGTAGTTCGAGCTATTGCTATGGGTGCTTCTGAAGGTGTTAGTCGCGGTCTAGCTGTAGACAACACTAACAAACCGATTAATGTTCCTGTAGGTCAGGCAACATTAGGTCGCATCATGGATGTACTTGGTAATCCAATTGATGAAAAAGGTCCATTAGCCGAACATGACACAGCATCAATACATCGTGATGCACCTAAGTATGATGAGCTTGCGGCTTCTGACGAATTGTTAGAAACCGGCATTAAAGTTATCGACTTAGTT
>JABIQF010000059.1 GCA_018668095.1 Cellvibrionales bacterium | reverse complement strand
TAGTTTTTATGTATGCCGTGTTAGGCGGTATGAAAGGCATTACCTATACACAAGTTGCTCAGTATTGTGTATTGATTTTTGCCTATATGGTTCCTGCTGTTTTTATCTCTATTATGATTACCGGAAACCCTATTCCGCAATTAGGTTTTGGTTCTGAAGTTATCGATGGTTCAGGTTTGTCGGTGTTAGAAAAGCTCGATGGAGTTTTGATGGATATGGGCTTTAGTGCTTATACAGAAGGGAGTAAATCGACCATCGATGTATTTGCGATTACCGCTGCGTTAATGTTTGGTACTGCAGGCTTACCGCATGTGTTAGTGCGTTTCTTTACCGTGCCCAAGGTCTCTGACGCGCGCATCTCTGCTGGCTACGCGCTAGCTTTTATCGCTATTCTTTATACTACTGCTCCGGCGGTTGCTTCTTTTGCCAGACTGAATTTAGTCGACACCGTGCATAACACGACATATGAAGACGCGCCTGAATGGTTTGGTCATTGGGAGAGTACAGGACTTATTGCTTGGCAAGATAAAAACGCTGATGGCATTATGCAATACGGTGCTGGCGCAGCGATGTCACCCACTAAGCCTATATTTAGCGATCAAATAGGAAGTCATGGTCAGCGTATTTTAGAAAACGCACCAACCGATTCGGCCAATGAAGTGTATATTGATCGCGATATTATGGTGTTGGCTAATCCTGAGATTGCTAATTTACCCGGTTGGGTTATTGCATTAGTCGCTGCTGGTGGTGTTGCCGCTGCGCTATCGACGGCAGCGGGTTTGTTGTTGGTTATATCAAGTTCAATATCGCATGATTTACTTAAGCAAACGTTGATGCCGAATATTAGTGATAAGCAAGAGTTGCTGTATGCGCGCTTAGCGGCGGCGGTAGCGGTATGTGTGGCTGGGCTGTTTGGTATTTATCCGCCTGCCTTTGTTGCGCAAGTGGTGGCGTTTGCATTTGGTTTAGCGGCGGCCTCGTTATTTCCTGCAATACTATTAGGTATTTTTACTAAGCGGGTTAATAAAGAAGGTGCCATTATTGGTATGCTAATTGGTTTGATATTCACCTTTAGCTATATTGTGTTTTTTAAATTTTATGCGCCAGAGCTAAATAGTGCAGAGCATTGGTTGTTAGGTATTTCGCCTGAGGGAATCGGTTTTATTGGTATGTTACTGAATATTGCAGCTGCTTTTATTGTCAGTAAAGTAACGGCGGCACCGCCAATAGAAGTACAGGCTTTAGTGGATGATATTCGCATTCCAAGCGGTGCAGGTTTTGCGCAAGATCATGGTTAGTAAAGTGTTTATATAATGAGTATTGATATTAAAAAAGCCGTCTATTAATAGATGGCTTTTTTTATGGGTGACTTTTTTCTTTGATCATTAATGGAATATTATTTACGTCTAATTACTGCCAATGCCAGAATTGCTGATCCAAATAGCCAAGCCGCTGCGGGCACTGGTACTACCGATGATTGGTTGTAGGTAAAGTTAACGTTAGCATAAGGCGAGTTAGCCCATGATATGCCGTTGTATTCGACATATGATTGGTCGTTGAAGTTGACTTCTACATTAACTTCTCCATCGGATAAATAATTGGCGGTTGATTGGGAGTTAATAAAAAAATCAACACTCATTAAGTAGCTATTATCTGTCCACGCGACTACGTTATAGACTTCTGAAGATGTGTTATTAAACGTGCCGTAATCGTTACCATCAATGATGATGTTGCTTGTATTTTCTAGCGCGCTAGAGTTTATGCTGCCTTGAAATGTGATGGTTAAAAAGCTGGCTGATCCTGCTTGATGATTGTTCGCATCTATATTGAGAGCAAAGTCTTGAAAATCATCGGTTTGATTTTCAATGATTGACACTGTGGTATGCGCTGCATGAGCAGCGTTGATTAAGAGTAATAAGAAAGTAATAGTTAAAATTATATTTAGCATAAATCCAGGTCTACATGTTAGGGCGTTTTTTTTATTGTTTTTTGTTTTTATTATGTTGTTATTTATTTATAGCTCTGATGGCTGAGTTGGCCAGTTTTTTATTTTTTATTTTTTTTGAAAGCAACTTGAATAATTCGTTAGTTGAGCTAGTGGCTTGGGGAGTGATGGAGAGGAGGGTTGGTGTTAGGCTATGATTTGTAAAGGTTTAATTTTTGGTTGGTGGTTTTTTAATCTGTTTAAGTTTGAAGTTCTAAGTTCAAGGTCGTCGGGGGTGGCCCGAAATACCAGAAGTCTATTGATTCGCATTT
>JABIQF010000160.1 GCA_018668095.1 Cellvibrionales bacterium | reverse complement strand
TAGACTCTCTTATCAGGTACAAATGCAAATAGACCTGTTAATAAAGCCTAATAGCGAACAGTTCGACTACACCGTCGCCAACCATGACAGGCTAGCACGCTATTCATTTAATTTTGAAAAGCAAGAAGTGATAGAAACCAAACTGGGCAGCGCATCATCGCTAATATTTAAGCGCGAGAAAAAAGACAAGGTCACACGTATTTGGCTATCACCAGAACAGTATTATGTGCCTGTCAAAATTGAACAAACAGAAGATAATCAATCATCAGTGATTGCGATAAAAAACTGGAAAACACAGGAAAGTAGCGCCAGCGGGCTAATGTCATTTGTGCCAACGACGCTTCGTCAAAACGGAGCTTTTGGCCAAAACCTTAATGACAGCCAAAATCTAAATGGCAATCAAAATTTTAACGATGATATATCTGAAGCCGAAAACACCCCGCCTACCCCACCAATCGATGATACGAACTTTGATGGGGATTTTTAAAGCGGTCAATTAAGCCTTAGGCAGAGTGACTCCGCGCTGCCCTTGATACTTACCATTTCGATCTTTATAGCTCACATCGCAAATCTCATCTGTTTCATAAAACAGCATTTGTGCAACGCCTTCGTTAGCATAAATTTTTGCAGGCAATGTGGTCGTATTAGAAAATTCTAACGTGACATGCCCTTCCCACTCAGGCTCTAACGGCGTAACGTTAACAATAATACCGCAGCGCGCATACGTCGACTTACCCAAGCAAACCGTTAAAACACTTCGTGGAATGCGAAAATATTCCACTGTTCTTGCCAACGCAAAAGAATTAGGCGGGATAATGCAATAATCAGCCTCAACATCAATAAAACTTTTTTCATCAAAGTTTTTAGGGTCGACAGTAGTTGAATGAACATTCGTAAATATCTTAAATTGATTTGCACAACGAACATCATAACCATAGCTTGAAGTGCCATAAGATATCACACGCTCGCCATTATTCTCGCGCACCTGACCATGCTCAAAAGGCTCTATCATGCCTTCGTTTTCTGCCATGCGGCGTATCCAGTGATCGGATTTAATCGTCATATTTTTATCTCTTCAATAATTAACGGATAACTTCTTAAATAGTAATAATTTTAATCGTTAGAAACAATAATTTTTGGTCCAGCTCGCATCGCATCAGTATTCGCATTGGGAATACAAAGCTGTGCAGCCAACTTTCTAGCTATATGTCGATATTGCGTTGCTAATAATGAATCAGGGCTAACGGCAACTAACGGCTTGCCCTCATCTAAGCCCTTACGAATCGCTAAGGACAAAGGCAATTTACCCAGTAATGGCACATCATATTCCGCAGCAATACGCTCACCGCCACCATCACCAAAAATTGCTTCATTATGACCGCATTCAGAGCAAATATGGGTAGACATATTTTCGACAATACCCAAACAAGGAACATTGACCTTACGAAACATCTCAATACCTTTTTTGGCATCGAGCAAAGCAATATCTTGTGGTGTCGTCACAACCGCCGAACCGGTTACCGGCACTTGTTGTGAAAGCGTGAGCTGAATATCACCAGTACCGGGTGGCATATCGATAATCAAGTAATCAAGATCTTGCCATAAAGTCTGATTAACCATTTGAGTTAACGCGCCACTGACCATAGGGCCACGCCAAACCATCGGCGTTTTATCGGTAACCAGATAACCCATCGACATGGTCTGTAAGCCATAGGCTTCAATGGGAATGAAATATTTTTGGTCTTGTACTTCAGGTCGGCGATCAGAGGGAATACCTAACATTAGCGGTTGGCTAGGCCCATAGATATCGGCATCTAATAACCCTACTTTGGCGCCCTCAATATGCAATGCTAAGGCAACATTTAACGCAGTTGCTGATTTACCCACACCGCCCTTACCCGAGGCAATAGCAATAATGTTTTTTACAGGATCAAGGCTGGCTATTTTACTTGATCGAGCACGCGACTGAATATGGCAGCGGATATTAACAGTGGCTGCAGATAATGAAGAATGAGCAATAACTTCGGCACGAATAGACTCTGCCATAGCGCCAACAACACCGGCGGCGGGATAGCCGAGAGTAATATCAATGGTGACTGAATCATCATTGATAAGAACAGCACCCAGCGACTGGGTATGGCTTAGCGGGAGGCCAGTGTACTCATCGACATAGTCACCGACGATTTGTACGATTTTTTCATGTTCGGTATTGGACATTCGCCCCCCAAGGGCAGACGTAGCGCATGTAAAAAGGCAGCGGGCATTATAAGGATTTTCGATCATTTAGGTGATATAAAAAACGGTAAATCGACCAATATCAGACAGGGAGGTGCTGGCTAAGCAGAATGGCTTATTAAATGGTTGAATTTGGGAGCGCCGAAGAAGTTAAGGTTGATTGTTTCGTTGATTATTAAGTTGACGGTTTCGTTGATTATTTCATGATCGTATTTTTCAAACTTGCCGGACGCTGCACGAAGGCTTGCGCTTTTTATTATTGCGAATTTAAGCTTTACGGGCTCCGACATGCCTGAACAGCACCAACAAACTCAAAGCCAACAAAACCTGCCCAATCACCGTCAACATCGGAATATCGTAGGTACACTGCGAAGCATCAGGCATACAGCTATCGTCATTCCAAATATCTACCTGGTTACTAAATCCATCGCCATCATCATCAAGTAAATTCGACTCTACATAATCCAACACACCATCACCATCAGTATCTGTAGCCTCGCCTTCAGCAAAATCCGTTAATCCATCATCATCCGTATCCGTACCACAAGCCAAAACAAAAACCGTTGGTACGCAAGGATCGCCGTTCGACATATCCTGCTGATCAACCAAGCCATCACTATCTTCATCAAGCAGGTTCGACTCTACATAATCCAACACACCATCACCATCAGTGTCAGCAGCTGCGCCTTCCTCAAAATCTGTTAAACCATCATTATCGCTATCCGTATTACAAGCGCTAACAAATACAGTTGGGATACAAGGGTCACTATTCTCCACATCTAATTGATCAACCGTACCGTCACCATCACTATCAACAACATTCGACTCCAAATAATCCAGCTCGCCATCAAGGTCAGTATCTGCAGTCTCTCCCTCGGTAAAATCAGTTAGCCCGTCATTATCACTGTCTGCATTACAAGCGCTGACAAACACTGTAGGAACACAGGGATCCTGCACATCGCTATCGAGATGATCGAAGACTCCGTCGTCATCACTATCAACGAAATCAACCGCCTGCCAAGCAAGGCTGTAATCCCACTCAAAATCTGCCCCTAAACTCTCAACACGTATTTGATAATCATGCCCAGCTATAAGTTCAAACCAAACGTTCTCAGTATTATCAATACTGCTTAATGAGCTTGCGACAATTGTATTGGCTCCACCCGTCGTATCAACCAAATAGAGATCAAGATTTCTGAAAGTCGCCAATGAACTAAAAAAAGAACTGCCGCCACCCACATCTAAATGCCAAACCAGTGAGGCCGCAAAAAATTGATTACCGGTTGCCGTACCTAAATTATATTCAGCTACGGTATCAGAACCACGCCGACCACCAAACTTTGGCACATAATCAAAACCCGTCATTAGCGGACTAATACTCCCGCCCTCTTGTATACTCGCCTGCTCACCCGCGGCCAAAATGCTATAACTGTTATTGATATTGAGCTGACCCGCACCATAACGCCAATCTAAGCCATTATCGGTTTGATTAGCTGTATCTACCCGATAGTCTTCAATATTAGCCGTCGTTGAGCTGTTATAAGTAAAGCGTGAAGCGCCAGCCATTAATGCCGCTTTTATTGTTTCACTGCGCTCGGCATTATAGATAGTAGCTCCACTTCGATTACTGGTGCTTCCTTGTGACCAAGCTGAATTCGCATGCGCAGCATCAATAAGTAATACCGCAGCAGATGAAGCATAAGGAGCAGAGCCACTGGTTGTTGATTCAGGCACCACTAAATGAACAGCCGGTCGACCCGCAACATAGATACTATCTATAGAGGACACCGTACTTAAATGAACTCCCGATGTACGACCGACAGTTATTACGTTATAAGCACTGGTAACGAGCGGTTTGATACCAGAAACCGCGTTATCAGGAGCCGCTACATGAATAAATTCATCTTCATCAATTAGCCAGTCAATGCGCCTTAAAAGATTAGATGTAGATGCAGGTACTTCATCCCCGTTACTATCAACTAAATACCCCCCGACCCAACTATGATTAGCTACCCTACTAGGTAGCTGCTCTGGAACTGTCGATGAGCCAAAATTAAGAAAATCAAACAAAAAAGAATCAGCGCCATAAATACTAATGTCAGATATTGCCGGCGAAATTGATGAATTGAGTCCATAAAATCGGGATCCGACACCGGTAGCATGACTACTCGGGCCAGACGATGGAGGGCTACTCAAATCTTGGATCGTTTTACCCACAAACTGTGCATTAGTAGTATCGGGTGCAAAGTTGACGCCGGCTTCTACCTGTAAGACAGAAACAGAAGCCCCATCGGGTAATGATGAGCCCAGTATGCTGGCTAGCTCGGTATACCCTATATCTTGCTTTACGTCGGCTATCGATAAGCCAGGCAGCAATAACCCCATCATCAGTACTAATGAGTGAAACAACATAAAAGAAGAGTGTTTAGATCTTATTCTTATCAAGCCTATCTACCACAGTGAGAAGTTCTTACAAAGATGACTAATAATCTATCAATCGTCTTTTTATTTTTATTCTTATCCTTACCCCTATCCGAGTTTCTATCCTTATTCTTCTTTAAATTATAAGCTGAAAAACAGACTTTAAGAGGATTACAGTACTGTGTCTATCTATATTGAGCCTTGATTGATCAAATATCGATCAAATAGGTGTGATAATGGTGAGTTTAGCCTGTGGATAAAATAAGAGGCCGCAATAAAAAAATAATATTTTCTTATAAATCAATTGCTTACAAAAGGATTTTCGGCTCGCTCTCCCGCTATTGTGGTTGAGGGGCCATGGCCAGTAATCACCGTGGCATCATCACACAAAGTATAGAGCCGCTCGCGTATCGATTTTTCAATC
>JABIQF010000061.1 GCA_018668095.1 Cellvibrionales bacterium | reverse complement strand
CTAACAAACGCTTCAAGGCGCTTTTCGATGTCGGGCATAATGATTAATTCATTGACAATCGGATTGGGTGATTCTGCCGCAATAATACTCGGCTCCGAAATACCTAAATATCGACCTTGAGCATTTCGCTGTTTACGATGAGAGATGGCGGCGCCTTTCATTGGCCCCTTCATAGCGCCGGGTCCGCAACCTGTGCAGATATTCAAGTTTCGTAAACCAAGCTCATAGCCAACCAACTTAGAGTATTCATACTCTATGCGGCCAATTGAATGACCTCCCCAGCAAACAATTAAATCCGGATCTTTGTTCGCGTGGAGTGCATTGGCATGCCGTAAAATATTAAAGACCGCGTCGGTTGTGCCGCGTGAGGTACTCAGATCATAGGTGTTATTGGTATAGAGTTCGCCATGAATAAAAACAATATCTCGAAGTACAGAAAATAGGTGCTCTTTAATGCCTTTAATCATTTCACCATCGACAAAGGCATGTCCGGGCGCATCGGTTAACTCGAGCTTAATACCACGCTCACGTTGAATAATTTGGATATCAAAGGTCTTGTATTGATCAAGGACTTTATTCGTATCGTCTTCGCTGCTGCCGCTATTCAGTACCGCTAAAGCGCATTGGCGAAACATGCTGTAGAGGTGGCTTTGGCTAGCGTCATAGAGTTGCTCTATTTCACGACGAGAAAGGATTTGCATGCTTGTATCTGGGCTAACAGATGCACTGACGCGATCAGAATGAGGGGTATTCATAAGACGTAGCCTCCGCCTTCTTGACGATGAATTAGCTCAAGAAGGTTGAATTTATTCACTAAGAATAATAAGCATAGTCAAAATACGCACTTCTAGCACGCAAAATTTGGTAAAAGCTTAAGGCATACCATCGACATGATCGGCGCCTTCGACCACTGGAATGGCAAGATCTTCTTTGCTTATATTCAATGCGAGCAGCATGTTAGCTGCTACAAATATTGATGAGTAAGTACCAATAAGTACACCGACAATAAGCGCTGTAGCAAAGCCATGAATGATTTCACCGCCAAAGACAAATAATGAGGAGAGTACTAATAACGTGGTTATCGACGTCATCAATGTGCGACCAAGGGTCTGTGTTAGAGAGCGATTGATAATCTCTTCAGGCTGCCCTTTTCTGACAATACGAAAATTTTCTCGGATGCGATCGGATACAACAATGGTGTCATTTAAGGAATAACCTATAACAGCAAGTATTGCCGCTAAGACGGTTAAATCAAAATCTAAACGTAACAATGAAAAGAAGCCAAGAACAATAATGACATCGTGCGCTAAGGCTATAACCGCACCAATTGAAAATTTGAATTGAAAGCGAAACGTCACATAAATCATGACACTAATTAGTGCCGCTAGTAAGCCTAAACCGCCCTGCTCACGTAACTCTTCACCCACTTGTGGGCCAACATATTCAATGCGATGCAGGTCGATGTCACCATCATAGCCCTGCTTTAAAACGGCAAGTAGCTCATCACCTAATTGACTATTATTGCTCTGCGGCAATCGCACTAATACATCTTGGTCGGAGCCAAAATTAATAACCAAGGCATTGTTATAGCCAGACGTTTCTAACGCAGATCGAATATTGCTGAGATCAGCCGTTTGATCATAGGCTACTTCGATTAATGTACCGCCAGTAAAATCCAGTCCTAATTTAAGACCGTTAGTAGACAGTGATGCAATCGCAATAACCAGTAATATCGCAGAGGCTATTTGAGCTATTTTTCGGTAGCCCATAAAATTTAATGTGTTATCTAACGCCATTTCTTTGTCGCCTTTCGTCAACGTTTAGCCCGCAGGCTATTTTAAAATTATCTAACTCAGAGGCTTAATTAAGCACTCATTACTAATAGGGTCTAGATCATCAACTTTTTAACGTTGCGTCCACCATAGAACAAATTAACCAGTGCTCGTGTACCCATAATGGCCGTGAACATAGACGTTAAGATACCAATCGATAATGTAATCGCGAAGCCTTTAATTGGCCCTGTACCCACAGCATAGAGAATAACGGCAGCAATTAACGTCGTTACATTGGCATCTAAAATGGTGAGGAAAGCGCGATCAAAACCGGTGTTAATGGCCATTTGTGGTGACAAGCCGTTTTTAAGCTCCTCTCGTATTCGAGAAAATATTAATACGTTAGCATCTACAGCCATACCGACGGTTAATACAATACCGGCAATGCCCGGCAGCGTTAAGGTCGCTGACAGCATGGACATAACGGCAATGATTAAAAGCAGGTTCATTGATAGTGCTAGGTTGGCAGCGATGCCAAAGACCTTATAAAACACAATCATAAAGACAACCACAAAGCACAGGCCAATAACCACTGACTTGATACCTAGAGCAATGTTTTCTGCGCCTAAAGATGGCCCAATGGTTCGCTCTTCGACAAATTCCATTGGCGCAGCTAATGCACCAGCACGTAATAATAAGGCAAGCTCAGATGCTTCGGCTGCGCTATCGAGACCTGTGATTCTAAAGCTAGCCCCTAGAGGAGATTGAATAGTGGCAAGGTTAATCACTCGACGCTGGTCATAACGCTCATAAACGGGTTCTAGATCCCCGTTCTCATTAATGGCATTGCCGACTTTACGTGTTTTGCGTTCAATAAATAACACGCCCATTTTACGCTTAACTGCATGGCGGGTAACACGATGCATCATTTTGCCACCATCGGCATCGAGATCAATGCTAACTTGTGGCTGTGAATTCTCATCAAAGGCTGAACGCGCCCCTGACACACTTTCACCCGTCACAATAATATCGCGCTCTAGTTGCACTGATCTATCTTCGTAAGCAAATTGTTCTCGGTTAAAACTGGCCGCATCTAGGCCAGCTTCTAAGCGAAATTCAAGGTTAGCCGTTTTACCCAGTATACGTTTTGCCGTTGCAGTATCTTGAACGCCTGGCAATTCGACAACAACACGATTTCTACCTTGGCGTTGAACTAATGGCTCAGATACACCTAATTCGTTGACTCGATTTCGCAGTGTAATTAAGTTTTGTGCAACCGCTTCGTCTTCTAACTTTAGAATAGCTTGTTCGCCCAGCTCTAACTCTAAAATAAAGGTGTCGCCATCGACCGACTTTCTGCGACTCATTTCTGGCATCTCTTTAAAGGCCAAAGATGATGCGCTATCGCGTAATTCTTCTGTCTTAAAGCGACCCGTCACTACGCCATCATTTAACTGAATCGTGCCTCTAATTCTGTCTTTTCTTAATAAGGTTTTATAGTTTGATACGCTCGACCGTAAGCGAATATCAATAGCTGCAGCGGTATCGACTTCCATTAAAAAATGAACACCGCCACTTAAATCGAGACCTAATTTTAAAGGACCTGCGCCAAATGAACGCAACCAATCGGGTGTGGTTGGTGCAAGGTTTAGAGCAACAACGTAGTTCTCTTGGCCTAGCGTATCTTGAGTAATGCGTTTGGCATGTAACTGCTGATCACGCTCGCTAAGTCTAATCATTAATTTGTTATCGCTTACCTTGGCATTGATAACGGCTATATTGTTAGCAGCTAAGGCTTCTGATACCGCGTTTAACTCTTTGTCACCCAGTATAAGCGTGCTGCTTTCACCCGATACCTGAACTGCAGGATCGGGCTCATACATGTTAGGTAGAGAATAAATAACACCTATCGCTAATGCGGCAATGAGAATAAGGTACTTCCAAACAGAATATCGATTCATAATGTCTTTTTTTGTCGCACTGTTAAAATAAAATGATTAATGTTTTTAATAAATAATTGCTGAGCATTATAGGGTTTTGGACCAAAAATGCTGTACGTTTACCGAGCTGTTTAGATATAAGGCCAAATCGAGTTTTTTAAACCCGTAAAGGCCATTATGTCTATTCGCCAACAGCAATTGTAAGCTTAGCCCAAATTCACCCGAACATTACGGAACATACGCATCCACGCACTATCTTCACCCCAAGTATCGGGAGCCCATGAATGCTGAGCGGTTCTAAAGGTTCGCTCTGGATGCGGCATCATAATAGTCACTCGACCATCATCGCTCGTCACACCCGCTAAACCGGCTGGTGAACCATTCGGATTAAGTGGGTAACGCTGTGTTGGTGCCCCACTATGATCGATATAGTTTAAAGCCACTTTATTGGCTGACTGTAATGACGCTAAAGCAGCATTACTTAGTTCAGCGCGACCTTCACCATGAGAAACGACAATCGGTAGTTGAGAGCCCGCCATGCCACTTAAAAATACGGATGCTGTTGGCTGCACTTCTGCCATAACTAAGCGCGCTTCAAACTGTTCGGATTCATTTCTGACAAATCGCGGCCAATGCTCGCTACCAGGAATAAGATCTTTAAGATTAGAGAGCATTTGGCAACCGTTACACACACCTAATGAGAATGAGTCTTTACGGTTGAAGAAAGCAGCAAATTGATCTTGCGCAATGCTGTTGAATAAGATGGTTTTAGCCCAGCCTTCGCCTGCACCAAGAACATCACCATAAGAGAAGCCGCCACAGGCTGCTAAGCCTGCAAAGTCTTCTAACTTAGCGCGGCCAGCAAGAATATCACTCATATGAATATCATGCGCTTCAAAGCCAGCTCGATCAAAAGCGGCCGCCATTTCATATTGACCATTAACACCTTGCTCACGAAGCACAGCAATACGCGGACGACTTCCGGTGTTAATAAATGGCGCAGCAATATCTTCATTGGTGTCAAAGCTGACGTTAGCAAATAAGCCGTTATCGCTGCCATTACGAAGAGCATCAAATTCGGCCTGAGCACAATCAGCGTTATCACGTCTGGCTTGAATCGCAAAACTGGTTTCTTGCCAAATAGCATGTAACTCAGAAAGCGGCTTATCTAAAAGCAAATCACTGTCGCTGTTAATGCGCACCTGACGTTCAGTGTTAGTACAACCCAACACTGAAACAGAAGAAACGCCATGAGATTGATAAGCTTCCATTATCAGCTCAAGATCAGACTCTTTAACTTGTAAAACAGCACCGAGTTCTTCATTAAAGGCCCAGTCCAGAACCGTAGAGCCTTCAAAATACAAATCAATTCCGACTCTACCCGCAAAGGCCATTTCTAATGCCGATACTAATAAGCCACCATCAGAGCGGTCATGGTAAGCGAGAATTTTGTCTTGCTGAAGCAGTGCCTGTGTCGCAGTAAAGAAGCCCGATAAGGCATCGGCTGAATCGGCATCAACCACTTCACTGCCAAGCTGACTATAAACCTGTGCTAATGCACTACCACCCAGACGCTGCTGACCTGAAGAAATATCAACAAGCAATAAAACAGTAGGCTCTATAGTATTTTGGAGCTGCGGAGTAACACTTTTTCTCACGTCGCTGATACGCGCAGCCGCTGTAACAATAAGCGATAACGGAGAGGTCACTTCTTTATCTGTTTCTCCATCACGCCAGCGCGTGCTCATTGACATCGAATCTTTACCAACAGGAATAGCAATGCCTAATGCAGGGCAAAGCTCCATCCCCACCGCTTTAACGGCCTCATAAAGTCGTGCGTCTTCGCCCTCACAGCCCGCCGCAGCCATCCAGTTAGCCGACAATTTCAATTCACTGATTGAATCTATTGGTGCGCAAGCAATATTGGTAATACATTCGGCCACGGCCATACGTGCCGAGGCAGCTGCATCAATTAATGCAATAGGTGTTCGCTCACCAATCGCCAATGCCTCACCGGTATAACCCGTATAAGAATTAAGCGTAATCGCGCAATCGGCAACAGGTACCTGCCAAGGACCAACCATTTGGTCACGATAAACCATGCCGCCAACACTTCGATCACCAATGGTAATCAAAAAGCTTTTACTCGCAACAGTAGGCAAACGAAGAACGCGCTCTAGAGCGTCATCTAAAGTGACATCGCCAAAGTCTAGCGCTTGGTTAGGCGGAGCAATACTGCTAACGTCTCTATGCATTTTTGGCGGCTTGCCAAATAGCACAGACATCGGTAAATCGACCGGCTTGTTATCGAAATGACTATCAGCAAGCGATAAATGTTCTTCGGCAACGGCATTACCAACAACGGCATACGGTGCACGCTCACGAACGCAAATAGCATCAAAGGTTGCTAAGTCTTCTGGATTAACGGCAATAACATACCGCTCTTGTGATTCATTACACCAAATAGCTAAAGGCGACATACCTTTTTCATCACAGGGAACATCACGTAAAGAGAATGCCCCACCAACACCGCCGTCTTTTACAAGCTCAGGTAAAGCGTTAGATAAACCGCCGGCGCCCACATCGTGGATAAACGCAATAGGATTCTGCTCACCAAGCTGCCAGCATCGATCGATAACTTCTTGGCAACGATGCTCCATTTCTGGATTTTCTCGTTGCACAGAGGCAAAATCGAGAGATTCACTGCTTTGACCAGAGGCCATAGAAGAGGCCGCACCACCACCTAAACCGATAAGCATGGCTGGGCCACCTAACACTATTAAGCAGGCGCCCGCAGAGATATCTTGTTTAATCACATGTTCGCTACGAACATTACCAATGCCGCCAGCCAGCATAATTGGCTTATGGTAGCCACGTACTTCAGTGCCGCTACTGCATGACACTAACTGCTCATAGGTACGAAAATAACCATTTAGGTTTGGTCGGCCAAACTCGTTATTAAACGCCGCACCACCTAATGGCCCTTCAGTCATAATATCTAAGGCTGTAACAATCCGCCCCGGTTTGCCGTAGGCGACTTCCCAAGGACGTTCAAAGCCAGGGATATTGAGGTTAGAAACGCTAAAGCCGGTTAAACCTGCTTTGGGTTTTGCACCGCCTCCTGTAGCACCTTCATCACGAATCTCACCACCAGAACCGGTTGAAGCACCAGGGAATGGCGCAATAGCGGTAGGATGATTATGCGTTTCAACTTTTAATAAATAGTGAACAGGCTCTTCAATAAAGCCATATTGCTGAGAATCTGCTGCTGGGAAAAATCGTTCAGCGACATTGCCTTCAAGTACGGCCGCATTGTCTGAATAGGCACTTAAAACACCTTTGCCCTCAGTCGATTTATAGGTGTTTTTAATCATCCCGAATAAAGATTCAGGTTGATCAACACCGTCAATAGTCCAACTCGCATTAAATATTTTATGGCGACAATGCTCAGAGTTAGCTTGCGCAAACATCATTAGCTCAACGTCTGTCGGATTGCGCTGTAAGCCCAAAAAGCTTTCTAGTAAGTAGTCTATTTCATCATCAGCTAACGCTAGGCCTAAGCTGCTGTTCGCCTCTACCAATGCATCACGTCCGGCATTTAAAATATCAACGGTCTGAAGAGGCAGAGGCTCAGTTTGATCAAACAACTGACTCAATTCATCTTGATCAGCAAAAACAGTTTCGACCATTCGATCACAAAGGACCGACTGAATTAAACCGTATAGCTCCGCGCTATCTGCATCAGCGCCAGATAGACAAAGCGTGTAGCTCACCGCTCGCTCAATACGACTGACCATCGATAAACCACAATTACGAGCAATATCTGTCGCCTTGCTAGACCAAGGTGAGATGGTCCCTATTCTTGGCGATACTATCCACTCTCGCTCGGTGGCAGTATGAGTCGACGATTTAGCTGAATCATCTTCAGTCGCCGGCCCATAGACAAGTAACTGCTTAAGCACCTGCAGTTGCTCAGGCTCTAAAGCTGATTGCAATTCAACCACATGAAGATAGCTTGCTTGAACGCTAATTAACTCAACGGACTGAAAGGCAGACTCACTCAGCGTGGAGCACAGCTGCTCACGGAGTTTGGCTAATCTAAAGGCGGAAAGCGCGGATGGACCGGCTAAAATCTTGAGCGTAGACAGAACAGAACCTCAAATATCGTAGTTGTTTTTATCATGGTTAAATTTAAGGGCGTTATTTTATTCGCATTCGCCTCAAGGTGAAACAAACACTTGCCGCTGATGGCTATAAATTGACACTTTATTGCAGGTTTACGGGTGTGAAAAATCACACTTTTAAGTGTTTGGCAGTGAAATCAAAAATATCAGTAAATTCAGCGAGATACCGCAGGCTAAGACAGATAGATGAGATCTTTATCATAACGCCAAACAATCAACAAGCTAGCGCGCCTACCCCGCCTAAACTACTATTGTCGCGCTCATCTTTTTAGGCCTTAAAAACGAAAGAGCAATGAACAAGAACTTATTAACAAGAACCTATTAACAAAAACCTAAAGCATTACATGTCGATTAACTCCAGATACACTGCGGCATGTCTTTTTATAGGTGGACTTAGGTATAAACGGCTTTATAAATTTACGTTTAATTATATACCTGCTTAAATCGGAGCTAGAAATTGTTAAAGCACACAGGTGACAAAATTTTCCGCCGCCGCCTTAGATCACTAAGACGTGTGCGCGTGACAATTATTCTCGCCTGCTGCGCATTCATTGGCCTTGCCACCTTTGCAACGTATCAGCATAGTCAATTCGTTGCTGGCTCATCATTACAGCATTCCCAAACAGCTGATAAAAATAAGTATCTCAAAGTCATCACCCGCATTAACCCCAACACTTACTACGAAAGTGACGAAGGCCCCAGTGGCTTTGAATATGCATTACTTGATCGCTTCGCTAAGTACCTAGGAAAAGAGCTGCGCATTACCACTACCGATTCTCTAGCTGATTTGTTTAACCGCTTAGAGCGTAAAGAGGCGCACATGGCATCGGCTGGGCTAAGTGCAACCAAAGAACATCGTCGTCGCTTTACCTACACAGAGCCCTATTTAACAAGCCAGCCTTATGTCGTGTATCGCGTAGGTAATAAACGACCGCGCAATGCAGCCGATTTAATGGGTAAAAGTATTATTGTTGTTGCTGACAGCGCGCACTCTGCGATTTTGGAAAACATGCGGAATATCCACCCCAGCATACAGTGGCGAGAGCTTAATAATGTTGACTATATTGATGTACTTGATCGGATAGAAAACAGTGAAATTGATTACACCATTTTAGATTCTACCGATCTTCTTTTGCATCAGGGATATTTCCCAAGAGTCAAAAAAGCCTTGAAGGTGGGTGGAGAATCTTCTTTCGCTTGGGCATTACCAAAATCGTTAGAGAACTCTGAATTACATCGCGCCGCGAATAAGTTTATACAGAAAATAAAATTAGATGGCACATTGACTCGATTAGAAGATCAATACTACGGTCAAGCCGCTCATATTAATCAGGTGGCTGCCAATGAGTTTGATAAAAATATTGATCGGCAACTTCCACTTTACTTAGATAATATTAAAGCCGCAGCTAATTTATATGATATGGACTGGCGCTTACTTGCGGCAATAAGCTATCAAGAGTCCGGCTGGAATCCTTTGGCTAAATCTAGAACAGGTGTGCGTGGCATGATGATGTTAACGTTACCGACCGCTAAAGAAGTCGGCGTTACAGACCGACTAGACCCCGATCAAAGCCTGCGTGGTGGCGCTTATTATTTTAATAATTTAAAGGGGCGATTACCGGCCAGAATTATTGAGCCTGATCGTACTTGGTTTGCACTGGCAGCTTATAACGTGGGTTTTGGGCATCTCGAAGATGCGCGCGTCATAACACAAAAGCGCGGGGATGATCCGAATAGCTGGTATGACGTTAAGCAAAGCCTACCCTTGCTGACAAAAAAAAAATGGCATTCAAAAACCCGTTATGGATATGCGCGTGGATACGAACCGGTTCAGTATGTTCAGCATATAAGGCATTATCAAAATGTACTTGAGTGGCATGACATTGCCCGTAACTGGCAGCGTCATGATAATGACGCTAATGGCTTTGACACACTGCCATTCGATAGCGAATCTGATATTGCAAATAGCTCAGGAAGCGCTGACATTAACAACAGCAGCAACTCTTCAAAAGCAGTAACGCCACTCCTTTAAGTTTATCCGAGGGTTTAAGTCTATCCGAGGGTTTACATTTATGCT
>JABIQF010000145.1 GCA_018668095.1 Cellvibrionales bacterium | reverse complement strand
TTATCGCTTTTTTTATGTTGACTGCATTCTAGCTTTTCAGCTGCTTCATCGTTGAAAATCTTTGGCTAATTCAACAGGTTTTATTTTGGCTTTCTGTTTAAATCGCTGTTTGAATTATTGGACCAGCATCATAAACTGAATCCACATGGCCAACAGCGTAAGCATCGATAATAAAAACGCAATAAAGCGATGAATAACTTGGTTGTAGCTAATATGGATGGCGCTATGGACCAGACGAAAAAACACAAAAAGCCAGGCCAGCTTAACCATAAGTGCGCTATCGATTTCTAAGGTAATCACTAAAACCACCAACAGATAAAACAGTATGGGGGTTTCTAAAAGATTGGCAAAGTTACGGCTCAGCTTTTGTACGTAGTCTGGCGGCGTATCACCCGACATAAAAATATAGTATTTGGGGTTAATGTCTTTACGTCGTACGCTAATGATACGAGATATACCGGTGGCAAAAGCCATGATAAAGGTGAGTATCACTAAACAAAAAACAGGGGTGATAATATCCATAATGGCAGTCTCTTAATCATTTTTTAGCGGCTTTGGCTTGATCTTAATATGCTCCTCAGCGTGTTGAATGTAAAGCCTTAGAGCGGCGTCAGTGCTGTTATGAACGAGTACTTAATGGGTTTAGCTTTTGTTAAAATCAATCACAAGTATGTCACCATTGGCCGGCGTTGGCTCTGGCAGCTCCCAATCCCATACTTCATGGCTAAAGTCATCATCAAGTCGTGCACATAAATCGACAAAAGGCTGACGCTGTGGGTCGGCAATAATGGCTTGGTCAACACCGGCTTCTTTAGCGCGATGAAATAAGTCAAACAGCACATCGTTGAGTTGATCCCAAAAGCAAATATCACCGCCAATAATCAAGTCATAGTCTGCAAGTATCTCGACATCAAGCTCTTCGAACTTCTTAACCATCTGCTTGATATGGACTTCATTTAAGCCGGCATGTGCCTGCAAATAAGGGAATACATCGGGATCGGCATCAACGCCTGTGACTTCTGCATCAAATTGTTTGGTGCAGTAAATTGCGGTTAAGCCCCAGCCACATCCAATCTCGAGAATCTTGGCGTTTTTCTTAGGTGGGTTGTCGTTAAGGTAGTCCATAAGCAAATAGCTTGAACTCCAAAATTTATCGCCATGAATCGAAGTAGGGTACTCTTGTTTCAACTTTTTAATCACAGAATGATGTGATGTCATGCGTTTTACGCCTAGCTCTTCGCTGATTGTCACTGGCGGGTTACTGGCTGTAGGTTGAGTGCTTGTCGTCATGTATCGATTCTTCTGTTAATGAGTTGCTTATTATTGGAATTATAAAGGTTTTGCGTTCAGTAAAAAGTGAAATCTCAATGCCACTATACACAAAAGTGACAAAAAAGCGGCACAGCAATGTATAGATAATTAGTAGGTAGCTCGTTGAGGCTTATTGTAAACCAGTGATAAAAGTAATGAGGCTTTTTTCTGAACTTTTTATATAAATATAAGACCAAGTAAACAGGCATTAATTTTTATATGAGTCATGTTGACGGTTCGCGACACAGAGCAGCGTTGAATGCCAATCTCGCTTGCTTGGTATAAATAGATTCAGATAAATAGATTAATTGTCGTGAATAGACTAAATCGTTAGATGCTTCAAATCTAAGTCGTCGTTAAGCTGTCATTAAACTGTCATGTTGAAGCGTTAAACTGATGTTAATTGATTGCTATTCAGCTATTTAATGTATTTAACAAATAGCTATTTACACATGTATTTATCTCAATCAAGTCATTTAAAGTCTTTTTGTTTTATTTTCTATCTCCTCGCTTACTTGTTAAGCATTTAGGCCTCGCATTTGCGGGGCTTTTTTTATGCCCTGATTTTTTATCCCCTGATTTGATTGCAGGTCATATGCTTATTGCTCCAATATTGATGCAAATGTTTAGCTATCGAGCTGGCATCCATCGATTCATGCCTGCATCGGTTCAACTCACATCCATCCTTAGTCTCGTCTGCCTTATTAACAGAGTTGGTGTCTGCTGCCGTGGTTGAGTCGTGTTAAGCTAGCGACCGCGGTTTATCGCATAAACAGGCTCATTCTTTTAACTATTACTAAGCGCGAGAACGATGTACAAACAAATAAGGCCATTACTTTTTTCTATTAACCCTGAAGTTGCCCATGATTTGACCTTAAGTCTGCTGGGTGCGGCAGGAAATAGCGGCTTAGCCAAGCGTTTGTTGCCGGCGCCGGTTGAAGATCCTGTCGAATTATTAGGCTGCCGTTTTACTAATAGGGTGGGTCTAGCGGCTGGTTTAGATAAAAATGCGGCCTGTGTTAAAGGCATGGCTGCGCTGGGCTTTGGTTTTATTGAAGTTGGTACGGTTACGCCTAAGGCTCAGCCGGGTAATGATAAGCCGCGTATGTTTCGTTTGGCTGAGCATGAGGCCATTATTAACCGTATGGGGTTTAATAATCAGGGGCTAGACGCTTTAACCCAGCGTGTTACTGCGCTTCGTCAATCGGGCTTATCCGTTCCGTTGGGTATCAATATAGGTAAGAACAAGATTACCTCGGCTGAACAAGCTGCCAGTGACTATACCCAGTGTCTGACTCAGGTGGCGCACTTAGCCGACTATGTCACTATCAATTTATCGTCGCCGAATACACCGGGCTTACGTGATCTTCAGTTTGGCGATGAGTTGCAAAAGCTATTGGTCGCCATTGTCGATAAACGATCGGAATTAGCTGATCAATCAGGCCGCTTAACGCCGCTGTTAGTTAAAATTGCCCCAGATATGGCCCGTGATGATTTACTTTCTGTGGCCGATCAACTTCATGCCAACGGCATAGATGGCATTATCGCTACTAATACAACCATTGATAAGACCTCGGTGAAAGGCAGTGATCACTGTGATGAGGCTGGTGGTCTGAGCGGTAGCGTTTTATTTGAAAAGTCGACGGAAATTGTTTCAACCTTATCGCAGCACTTTCGCAGCGGGTCACCTATTCGCAACGGGTCGCATAGTGGGTCGAGTCATGCATCTGCTAATGACATGGTGATTGTCGGAGTAGGCGGTATTAACTCACCCGCGCAGGCTGTCGAAAAAATAGCAGCCGGCGCTGATTTAGTTCAGCTATACAGCGGTTTGATTTATCAGGGGCCGTCGCTGATTCGTCAATCGGCTCTCGCCATACGTGATGCACAACAAACATAGCCGTGCTGTAGTAGCACTTAGCAGCACTGTAGTAGCACTGTAGCAGTGCTATAGCCATAGCATAACAACAGGTTTTTAAAGAGAAAATAATGGTAGCTAACGAAAATTATATGGCGACATGCCCTAAGGGTTTGGAGCATGTGCTTGCCTTAGAGTTAACTGAGTTAAAGGCTGAGGGTGTTCAAGAGTCGGTAGCTGGTTGTTACTTTAGTGCCGATCTTGCAACGGCTTATCGCATTTGTTTGTGGTCTCGCTTAGCCAACCGCGTGCTTTTATTGTTGGCGCGTACGCGTGTTGATTCTGATGAGTCTTTGTATCAAACCGCGTTTGGCTTACCTTGGGGTGATTACTTTTCTCCCGATAAAACCTTGTTAATTGATTTTAATGGCACCTCGTCCTTTATTCGTGATTCACGCTTTGGTGCGCTACGCATTAAAGATGCGATTAATGATCATTTTGTGAATGCCGGTCATACGCGTTTAACGATTGATGATGAAAAACCTGATGTCTTAGTTTATGCCCGTTTGTTTAACGGCCGTTTTTCTATTGGCTTAGATTTAGTGGGTGAGAGTCTCCATAAGCGTGGTTATCGCAGCAGCGGTGGAGCAGCCCCGTTAAAAGAAAACTTAGCAGCAGCTATTTTAAAGCAAAGTGATTGGCCAGCTATTGCTAGCGAAGGCGGCAGCTTTGTTGATCCTATGTGTGGCTCAGGCACTTTAGTCATTGAAGCCGCATTAATGGCGGCCAATATTCCGCCGACATTTTTGCGAACTCGCGGTTTAGTGGGTAACGGTTTATGGACGTTAACGCAGTTAATTACTTTTAATCATGATTTATGGCAGGCGGCACTAACGCAACAAGAACAGGCTGTTAGTGATTCTCTTGAAAAGCGTCAGTGCAAAATACAGGGCTACGATATTAACCCGCGCAATTTGGCCTTGGCGCAAGATAACGTCGCCATAGCTGGCTTGGATGAATGGATTGAGTTAAAGCAATGCGATATTGCTAATTTAGTGTTAGATGAATCATTGCCTAAAGGTTTGCTTGTAGTGAATCCACCTTATGGTGAGCGCTTGGGTGAAGTCGAAGCTCTTATGCCGGTTTATCGTCAGCTCGGCGATATGTTGAAGCGTAGTTGTATGGATTGGCAGGCTACGGTATTTACTGGCAACTTAGATTTAGGTTGGCAAACAGGTTTACGCAGCTGGCGTCAAAACCGATTATATAACGGTAGCATTGAGTGTCAGGTGCAGCGTTATAGAGTCAATGCCGCCAGCATTGTCGAAGATCAATCAGGTCGTGGAAAAAAGATTCTCACATTCGATAGCTTGAATGAAAATGCTCAAATGCTGGCTAACCGTTTACGCAAAAATCAAAAGCGTTTACGTAAATGGCTAAAGACAAATGAGGATATTTGTTATCGCTTATACGATGCCGATTTACCCGAGTATGCGGTAGCGATTGATTGCTATACCGCCGTTGAGCGGGTTGCTGGTGAAGGCGAAGATGTGAGCAGTTTTGAGAATGCCGCTTTTGATACTAGTTCTTATGAAAGTGCTGCTCATGATGATGCCACTGAAGAGCCGCTTGATGACAACAATCCCTATGCATCGGCGCGTCGATTTCAGCAGCAAGCTAAAAAGCAGGATAAAGCACCGGCGCCTAAACGGGCGGCGAAGTTTGTTCCGCCGAATCGTGGTGCCAGCCCTTATAAAAATGTGCCTATGCCATTGTCACCAAGAATTCCGATTACTGAAAATGGTCTATACGTTCATGTACAAGAATATGCGCCGCCAGCAACGATTGATCCTGGCATGGCACATAAGCGTGTAAAAGATGCCATAGCAGCCGTTTCTTGCGTCTTTGAGATTCCTTTAGAGCGTATTTACGTTAAACGTAGAGAGCGGCAGCGGGGCGCTAAGCAGTATCAAAAGCAAGAAGGTGAAGCCTTTGATATGGTGGTTAAAGAGCAGGGTCATAAGTTTAAAGTTAACCTGCAGCGTTATTTAGATACCGGTATATTTTTAGATCATAGACATGTTCGTCAGCGTATTGCTAGCGAAGTAAAGGCTAAGCGTTTTCTTAACCTATATAGTTATACTTCATCCGCGACTGTTTATGCGGCGAAGGCGGGGGCGGCGAGTAGCATTAGCGTCGATATGTCTAACAGTTATCTTAATTGGTCGCGGCACAACTTTGAGCTCAATAATATTGATCTAGAGTCTCATCAGCTAGTGCGAGCTGATTGCACCGAATGGCTGCGTCATAGTCATGATATGTTTGATTGTATTTTGCTTGATCCGCCGAGTTTTTCAAATTCAAAGAAAATGGACCATACCTTAGATATTAGTCGTGACCATGGAGAGTTAATTACTTTAACTATGGCGCGATTGGCAGAAGAAGGCAGCTTATACTTTTCGACTAACAAACGAGGTTTCTCGTTAGATGCTGATGTGAGTGAAAGCTTCGATGCAAAAGAGATTACCCGAGAGACTTTGGGGCCAGATTTTGAGCGAGGTAGACCGGCGCATAAATGCTGGCTAATTCGCCATCGTTAAAGAAATAGGCTAATGTCTAACTATAGGTGGTTGTTATTAGGCGTTAATAAGATTCGCTAGCCATGATAATTATTGAGTATAAAAAGAGGTTCAGTCAGTGGAACATAGTTACCGTTTAGTTATTGCCTGTCCCGATCAGGTAGGTATTGTCGCCAAAGTGAGTGCCTTTGTGGCCGAACATGGCGGCTCGCTGTTAGAAGCTAACTATCATACTGATAATGTGACTAAGCAGTTTTTTATGCGAAACGAGATAAGCGCTGATTCTTTATCGGTGAGCTTAGAGGCTTTTAAGGACGCTTTTCAACCGATTGCTGATGCACACAATATGACTTGGTATATGCGAGATTCAAAGCAGCCGCGTCGTGTTGCTCTGCTCGCTAGTCATGCGTCGCATTGTCTTGCTGATTTACTCCATCGCTGGCGCAGTGGTGATTTACTGTGTGATGTTACTTGTGTGATTTCTAATCATGAGAATTTACGCAGTATGGTTGAGTGGCATGATATTCCATTTCATTATGTGCCTATGCCTAAGGATGCCGAGGCGAAAGCGAAGGGTTTTGCTGAGATTGATGCGTTAATCCAGCGTTATGAATCTGACACTATTGTTCTGGCGCGTTATATGCAGATTATTCCGCCGGCTATGTGTGAGCGTTATCCGCATCAGCTTATTAATATTCATCATAGTTTTTTACCTTCCTTTATTGGTGCTGATCCTTATCAGAAGGCCTTTGAGCGCGGCGTTAAGTTGATTGGTGCGACTTGTCATTATGTGACTGATGATCTGGATGAGGGGCCTATTTTGGAGCAGGATGTTGCACGTGTGGGTCATAAGCATGATAGGGATGATATGGTTCGCTTGGGTAAGGATGTCGAGGCGCGAGTATTGGCGCAAGGGCTGCGTTATCATCTTGAAGATAGGGTAATTGTTGATGGCAATAAAACGGTTATTTTTGATTAGTCTTTTTGACTTATTATAGGGTAATCACTAGCGCTTTTTGGCACGATTATTCTGCCGC
>JABIQF010000155.1 GCA_018668095.1 Cellvibrionales bacterium | reverse complement strand
TGATCGTATATCTTGGGTCTTCTGTTCACCGCTAGCGCGTGTTTGCTCAGCTTCGCGCATACTTTGATCTAATGCTTCAACCGACTTTCTGGCTTCACTTAAGCTTTCTTCGATAGCAACACGTGTTTCTAACTGCTCAGCTAAGCTCGATTTTAATTCCGCAATAGGTGCATTGTTTTCTTCTTGAGATTGTAAAAGCGATGCACTGCGTAACTCTAGCTGTTCAACCTGACCGGTTAAGCGAGAAACCGTCCCTCGCACAGAATCTAATTGTGCACGTAAGCCTTCTGCTCTTACCGCAACCGCTTGTAATGCTTCGCGATCGGTTCTTGCTGTTTCTCTTGATATGGTAAGCGTGTCACGGACTTTGTCTCGCTCTAAAAGCAAGTTTTCACGTAACTCTTCAACTTCTTGCATCGATTCAATAGCGATATCAAGTTGCTCGCGCGCCTGCGTTAAGGCTTCACGTTGCTGAACTTGGTTTTGCTCGGCAAGACGAATTTCTTCTTGTGTACGACTAAAGCGCGTTTTAATTTGATCAATCTTAGCCGATAAAGCACTCATGGTTGAACGATGCTGAGCTAAGGTCTGCTCTTCAGTGGCTTTATCATTCAACAAACGATCTTTGTTGTTTTCAGCTGCAAGCAATGCATTTTCTGAGTCTTTTAATGCATTTTCTAAATGCTCAATAGACGCTTCACTTTCACTGATTTCTTGCTCCAGAGAAAGGAGTGATTTACGTCGCTCAATAACGCCTGAGCCAGAATCCGTTTGCTTGATAACACGAAGCCAGTTAGGCCCTACCCAAATACCGTCTTTAGTCACAATCGATTCATGGGCTGTTAAGTTACTGCGAGCGCTAGCAGCTTGTTCTAATGTCTCGGCAACAAATACGCCATGTAATAACGCACCTGTTTCTACACCAGTGACTTTGCTACTTAATAAAGAAAGCCCTGTGTTTGATTGCGCGGCACTTGATTGGCTGCCCAATTCGATAAAACTCACATTGCTTTTACCAATGGTACCTAGCTGGCCAATCACGTTATCGATAGTATCTAGCGTTACTGCTTGCAGCGAATCACCTAATACCGTTTCGACGGCTACTTCCCAGCCGCCATCCACTTTTAACTGATCGAGTAAACGCGGTGCTGAAGAAAGCTGCTGTGTTTGCAGCCAAGCATCGGTATCACCGGTTGCATCGGCCTGAGCCGCTTGTTGTAAAGCCTCTAAAGAAGCAAAGCGCCCGCGCTGTTGTTGTAATGTGCTTCGAACAGTGTTCAGTTCAGAAGAATAGCGCTTCTGTGCGTCACGCTTGTCTTGTAACTCGGCGTTGCATGCAATCACTTGCTCTTGCAGTTCTTCAACACGAGCAATTTGATCTTCGATGTTCATCGCCAGTTCAGTTTGTTGCTCTTCATGCTCTTGAGTATCTAGACCACCTAACTCGGTATTCATTCGCTCTAAACGAATGCTTAAGCCGCGTAATGCTTCTTCAATTTGATCGATACGCGAGCGCTGAACTTCGGCATTTTTCTGTGGCTCGGCGGCGTTTTCATTAAAGCTATCCCAGCGCTGCTGCCAGTCTTGCATGTTGGCTTCGGCGCTGTGCAGTGCGTCACTCGATGCCGACTCTGATTCTTTTAAGGCTTCATGTCGTGGCTCAATAGTTTCAAGCTCATCCGACCAGCTAGTCATTTTCTCTTGATCTTCGGCTAGATGCTGGGCGCTTTCTGAAGCGGTGCTTTGCGTTTCGCGAAGATCATCGGCAAGTTGCTGCGCACGCTGCTCATGGTGAGCTATCGATTGTTCAGCGCGAGCAATATCGGCACCTAAGCCATAATATTTTGCTTGAATGGTATTGAAGGTATCGTTGCTTGACACTTGTTGGTCACGAATAGTCTCGATTGAACCCGCAGTTGCCAATTGGCTTGCTATAGAAGCTTCTAATTGAATTTCATGTTCTGAAATAGCTTCACGCTGACCGCTCGAACGTTCACGCAATGATTTCCATTGCAGGCTCAGTGTCTGAGCTTTTACCGTGCGCTCTTCTGCTTTAAATTCTTTGTATTTGGCTGCCGCTGCTGCCTGACGCTTTAGGCGTTGCAGTTGGCGATCGAGCTCTTCGCGAATATCGGTTAAACGCTCAAGGTTTTCTCGCGTATGACGAATACGTGTTTCGGTTTCACGGCGACGCTCTTTGTATTTAGAGATGCCAGCGGCTTCTTCAATAAAAACGCGTAGCTCTTCAGGTTTGGATTCGATAAGGCGAGAAATCATGCCCTGTTCGATAATGGCGTAACTTCTTGGTCCTAAGCCGGTGCCAAGAAAGATATCAGTGATATCACGACGGCGACATTTAGCACCATTAATGTAGTAACCCGATTGACCATCACGGGTAACTTTACGCTTAATAGCGATTTCAGTGAATGCACCGTATTGACCGACTAAAGTACCGTCACTGTTATCAAATATGAGTTCAATTGAAGCCTGACCCACTGGCTTACGCGAGGTAGAGCCATTAAAGATGACGTCGGTCATGGATTCGCCACGTAAGTTCTTGGCTGAAGATTCACCCATAACCCAGCGTACGGCATCAATGATGTTGGATTTACCACAACCATTAGGGCCAATAACGGCAACCATATTGGTACTTAATTGAACATTCGTAGGGTCAACAAAGGACTTAAAACCGGCAAGCTTAATATTCTTGAGTCGCATAAAACGTTATTTACTCCGGCCTATAAATTAAGAGCTTAATCGCTCAATTTATTGTCATTGAGCACAGCATTAAAGGCTATCTATTTTTGTTTTTTATTGAATAGCTTATTTAGTTAAAGTTTAGCGTCATCGCTTATATCATCTCGATGGGTTAACTGTTCAAAATTAACTCAATTACTCGCTAAAAGCCCAAAAAATCGCTGATTAAAGGGGCTAAATTACAAGGGCGTATGATGCCCTGATCTTACGCCGATAACAATAATGAAAGGCTAATTGTTCATAATGAGGATGAAGAAAATTCAGATCTCAGAAGTCTACATTTTGGGAGTTGCTACTCTTTGTTAATGTAAAGTCTTAGTTTGTTTTTTAACCAATTGTAAGAGAGTATTCAATGTGAGGAAATGGGGACTGAAGTGTTTGAGTTATTCGAGAATTTTTAACGGGTAATCGCCACTATTGCTGACGCTGATCAATCACTAACTCAACTAAAAGTGCATCGTCAGCTTTCGCCTCTACTTTGGTAATGGCTTCTCTCGATTGTGAGTCACCCGCTTCAGCTATTGGCTGGCCGCTTCTTGCTAATCGGGCCCCGACAATCAATGTTTCCTGCCCGGCTATCGACTGAGCCATCATTTTATCATTTTCAGTCAGCAACAATTCTGTAGGAAGATCGGATAGCTTTAAACGTTTAGCCGCTAATGGCATACGAGAACCTTCTACGGCGCGAGCAAATACAAAGACCGGCGTATCGGGATTATCAGAAGCCAAACGCTGTGCAGGATCAATACTGACACGCACTCTTATATGCGCTGTAGTTTGAGAGGGCTTATCTGAGGCCGCATCTGAATTATTTTGATTAGCTTGTGCCGCTAACCGCGCTTGAGCGGCTTGAATACCTGCATCTATTGATGCTGCTTGAGGGCTAGATTCACCGTAGGCAAGCTTTGCTGCACCCCAGTAGCGAATGGCATTGGGGTAATCTGCCTCACTAAAAGCCTGCATACCACTCATGCTTAGCGCCAAGTATTGCTGCGGATCCAAGCGTAAAGCCGAAGACAGCAGCTCTCTTACTCGCTGTGACATTAATGCTGCAGCAGAAGTGTTGGCGCTTGCCGTTTCGGCATCCAATAAATAAAGCGACTGTGCAAGTAAAGCAGTGACAGCCGCATTCTCTGTATTGCGCTCAAGCAATGCGGAATACACATTGGCGGCATCACGGTGCTGATTCATGGCGCTATAAATTTCGGCCTGTAATTGTAAGAGCTCTGGCTTACTTCGAGAGAGTGAAGCGCGCTGCTCCAAAAGCTGAGTGACGGTTAAAAGCTGTTGCTGACGTTGGCGTGCATCAGTGGTGCTATTGAGTGTGCCCAACTGTTCGGCGACTTGCCACTCAAGACTCCCACCTATCGATAAGCCTTGTGGCAAATAAATAGCGAGTGCCAATAAGGGTATCGACAGCCCTGCAGCCCAAAGTATGCCCCGTCCAGAATGACTCTCACCGCTTGCCTCATCTGCTTGCGGAATAGCTTGCTGCTCTAATTCTTGTATCAGCTGCTGAATCCATTGTTCAATATCATCGTCAGGTTTAAGTGACGATGGGTTATTTAAATCAACAATTAACTGAGAGCGTGCTTCAAGCACTAAGCTACTATGTGCTTGTGCATCTATATCGCTAACAGCTAGCAGTTGATCTAACTCACTTATACGCTGTTGATATAAGCGCACGTTATCGGCAACACGGGCGCTAGCCACTGAATCATCAATAGTCGTTGCAGACTTAGATCGATGAGGTTTAGATAGGTGAGGTTTAGATCGAGCAAACATAACGCCAGTAATAACAATCACTGCTGACATGATTAAAACGGCAAACCAAAACTCAAACATCACTAGCCTCATCACTCTCTTGATTGCGTGACACAATAAACGCCACAATCACAAAACCGAGTAACGCAAGGCCAGTCGGTATAATCCAAAGCACAGCCGTCACCGAATTGACTGGCGGCGAGTAAAGAACAAACTCGCCATAACGTGATTCCATAAATTCAAGAATGTCGGTATCAGAATAATTATCATTAATCAGTAGATAGAGTTCGTTGCGTAAGTCTGTCGCAATGGGAGCATCGGAGTCGGCTAAATTTTGATTCTGACATTTGGGACAGCGAAGTTCTGCGATAAGACCGTAGTAGCGCTGACGCATTTCCGGGTCAGCAAACATCTTTAACTCATTGGCTGAATCTTTAATCACTAGGTCGTCAGAGTAAGATGCACTCGATAAACCAATAAAGCTAAAAAGAAAAGCCGCTGTAATCAGTAAAGCTCTCAATATCATTACCAGTTTAATCCCAAGGGAAGAATCTTTGTTTGCCAGATTTTCTCATCCATAACGCCAACATGGCGATAACGAACAATGCCGTTAGCATCGAGCACATAAGTTTCAGGGGCACCATAGACGCCCATATTTAGCCCAAGTTTACCATCGACATCAAAGAGATTCAGTTGATAGGGATTACCTAACCTTGTTAGCCATTGATTCGCTTTTTGTCGATCATCTTTATAATTTAAGCCAAAAATAGAAATGCCTTTTTCGGCCAAGATGTTCAAATACCCATGCTCGACGCGACATGATACACACCATGTGGCCCATACATTTATCAATGCCGCTTTGTTGTTTAAAGGAATACTATTAATCGCTAATTCGGGATTATCTAATGTCGTTAATGCAAACGCGGGCAGCGGCTTACCGATCAAGGCCGATGGCAGCATTGTAGGATCGTAGTCACCACTAATCATTCGGTTTTCTAATTGCAAAAAAACCAGCGACAGTAAAATAAAAACAATAAGAGGGATAAATAATTTAACTCTTGAAGGCTTAGGCATTCAATGCTCCCTTGCGACGATAACGCTTATCGGTAACGGCCAAAAAACCACCCAGAGCCATCATCAACGCTCCTAACCAAATACAACGCACAAAGGGTTTAACATGAACACGAACAGCCCAAGCACCCTCACCTAGCTCCTCGCCAAGTGCCACATATAAATCACGCGTTAAGCTAGGATCTATAGCCGCCTCTGTCATTACGTTACGCGCAGCATAATAAAATCGTTTTTCAGGTTGCAGTACGGCAACTACGTCTTCGTTATTGAATACGGTAATGTCGCCACGAGTGCCGCTAAAATTAGGACCTTCAAAGGTATTAATGGCTGTTAATTGATAGCGATATCCGCTCACAGAAATATCATCACCGATCAGCATTCGCACATCTTTTTGCTGCTCATAAACTGAAGTTAAACCAATGCCAATAGCAGTTACTGCAATGCCCATATGTGCAATCACCATGGCCCAATAGCTTACCGATAAGCGCTTTAAACCGCTAAGTAATCCTTGCTGATGTTTGGCCTTAGACAATATATGTAAAGTCGTAGAAACGATTAACCAAATACTAACGGTGAGTGTTGTAAATGCACCCCAATGAAAATCTTGTTGATATTGATTGGATAAAAGCGATGTGCCAAGCGTAGCCAAAACCAGTGAGGTTATTGCGGCGACAAACCACTTGGGAATGGCATCAGACACTTTATTAGTCCGCTTCCAACTAATATAGGGCGCAATTCCCATTAAGGCTATCATTGGCAAAGTCAGCGGTACAAACATCGCATTAAAGTAAGGTGGGCCTACTGAGTAGCTACCTAAGTTTAATGCACTGCTCGCCAGAGGAAACAGGGTGCCGAGTAAGACTACAGAAAGTGCAATAGCCAATAAAATATTGTTGATCAGTAAAAATGTTTCTCTCGATAGCAAACCGAATTTAGCGTTAGAGCGAATGGCCGGCGCTTTAATCGCGTAGAGTAAAAGTGAGCCGCCAATCACTAAGACCAAAAAGGCGAGAATAAATAAACCGCGCGTAGGGTCGCTGGCAAAGGCATGTACCGATACCAAGATACCCGAGCGCACTAAAAAAGTACCGAGCAAGCTTAATGAGAATGCTAAAATAGCTAACAACACAGTCCAGCTGCGAAAAACACCGCGTTTTTCAGTAGCCGCTAAAGAGTGAATCAATGCAGTACCTGCCAACCAAGGCATAAAGGAAGCATTCTCGACAGGATCCCAAAACCACCAGCCGCCCCAACCTAATTCGTAGTAAGCCCACCAACTGCCTAAAGCAATACCGATCGTTAAAAAGGCCCAGGCAACATTGGTCCACGGTCGTGACCAGCGCGCCCATGCGGCATCTAAATTTCCTGTCATTAATGCTGCAATGGCGAAGGCAAAGGCGACGGAGAAACCGACATAGCCAATATAAAGCATGGGCGGATGAATAATTAACCCAAAGTCTTGCAGCAAAGGATTTAAATCATTTCCGTCAGCGACAGGATTCAGCAGTAATCGCTCAAAAGGATTAGAGGTGAAAATAATAAACATTAAAAAGCCAATGCTTATCATACCTAGCACCGATAGCACTCTAGCGCGCATATCCAGCGGTAAGCTTTGACTAGCATAGCCGACGGCAAGCGTCCAAGAAGCCAGAATGAGCACCCACAATAAAAGTGAGCCTTCATGGTTGCCCCAAACGGCGCTGAACTTAAAGTACCAAGGGAGAGCAGAGTTTGAATGCATGGCGACTAACTTAACGCTAAAGTCATCGCTTAAAAAAGCATATGTTAAGCAAATAAATGCGACAACTAAAAATACCCACTGCCCTAACGCGAGTAAAGAACCTAAGCGCATCCAAAGTGGTCGGCCTGAGGTGGCGCCAAGCAATGGCATAACGGCGAGGAATATTGCTATAGGTAGGCAAAGCAATAATGCAAAATGTCCGATTTCTGGTATCAAGTGTGGCCCATTTAAATGCTGTTTGAAGCGAATTAGAAGTTTTTAGCGGCCTAAATTAATAACTAGGCGGTTTGTTTTTTAAAGCTGCAGCCACTTCTGGCGGCATATAAGTTTCATCATGTTTAGCGAGTACTTGCTCGGCCACAAATAAACCCTCTTCGGTTAAAACGCCTGTGGCAACCGTCCCCGCCTCTTCAGTAAACATGTCAGGCAGAATCCCTGTAAATTCAACGGTCACTTCGGCTTCGTAATCGGTAACAACAAACTGTACGGTCAGTGAATCGGGAACGCGCGTTAAGCTGTTTTCTAGCACCATACCACCAACGCGAATCTTTCGGCCAATTGGTGCTTCTCCATTAACAATACGCGTTGGCTCATAAAACAGATTAAGGTTTTGTTTAAGCGCATTGGCAATTAAGGCAGCAGCAGCGCTAGCGCCAATAACAATAATGGCAACAATAATTAAACGTTGTTTTCGTGCAGGATGCATAAGTATCGGTTCTCTTACTCGTTGTCTTAATGAATCTTTTAACTGTTATCGGATTGCTGTTGACGAATGTGCTTCAATTGCTGTCGGTAATGTTTAGCCGGTATTACAATAATAGCCGCCAAAACAATAAAGCTAATAGCATAGGCACTCCAGACATAAGGTCCGTGCCCTGCCATATTCCATAATTCAACTAGGTTACTAAAATACATCCATCACCTCTTAAAACAAAATTTACTGCGCTGCACGCTCGGCCATCCAGCGAGTATTCTTTTCATTACGCGCAATTTGTACGCGCAACTGCATCATCACTGCAGCAATAAAAAACAAATACGCTCCAGGAATAGCCAGCATTAATGGCTGTAGCATCTCGGTAGCAATGGTCGATTCTTCTGTAAACTTTAACGTTGCAGGTTGATGCAAGCTCGACCACCAATCAACAGACTTATAAATAATTGGGATATTCACAGTACCCACTAACGACATAATAGCTGCTGCACGATTACCACTTGCACTGTTCTGATAGGCATCATGTAACGCCATAATGCCCAAATATAAAAAGAACAATAAAAGCATTGAGGTGAGTCGTGCATCTTGCCAAATCCAATAGGCGCCCCAGGTAGGCTTGCCCCAAATGGCACCAGTGACCAACGCTAAAAATGTGAGTGCAGCACCTACGGGTGCGATAGCACGCAACGCCATATCCGCCACTTTCATACGCCAAATAATGGATACGGCGCCAGCAATCGCCATAACATAATAAGCGGCTAAAGCAACGATGGCTGTAGGCACATGAATATAAATGATGCGAAAGCTATTGCCTTGTTTGTAATCTGGCGGAGTAAAAGCCAAGCCCCATATGGCACTGACGAGTAGCAGCACAGAACCTAAACCTAGCACCCAAGGAAGCCAACGATCAATCGTGCCAGACAACCATTTAGGTGATCCAAGGCGATGAAACCACTGCCAACTTGCCATATTTAACCCTTAACTTTTAATTCATTTGTTAGATAGCTTTTAATGTTCAATGTAAGCTTATCTGCGACAATTTCTCTTTCTGTCTGTTTATGTCTCTAACCGCGTATTTAACCGTGATATTAACTAGCCGTTACAACCTCTATATATACCGACTTTTATGTATCTTGGCTCAGTCGAAGACCGCCAATAATTGCAATCGGTGCAAGTACTATGGCACCAATAAGTAGGCCTAATAACATAGAAAACGTGGGCATAAGCGGCCAACCCTCAATCGCACTCTGGACAAATTGAGAACCGAAAATAATCGCGGGCACATAAAGCGGTAAGGTGAGCAAAGCAATTAATAAGCCCCCACTGCGTAAACTGACTGTCAATGATGCGCCAATGGCACCAATAAAGCTGAGAATGCCACTGCCCACTAAAAGCCCCAACGCTAACACAGGGATTACATCGGCTGGAATACCCAGCATTAAACTGTAAAGCGGTGACGCCAACACAATAGGCAAGCCCGTGATAAACCAATGCGCCAACACCTTGGCCAGCACAGCTAAATATAGAGGCTGCGGTGAAAGTAATAGCTGCTCTAAAGAACCGTCATCGAAGTCGGCGCGAAATAAGGCGTCAAGCGACAGCATGATACCCAGTAAAGCGACAACCCAGATAATGCCAGAGGCATGATTCGATAGTGCACTAGGATCAGGCCCTATACCGAGTGTAAATAAGGTAATCACCATTAACACAAACACTAAAGGATTTAGCCAGGTGCCACGAGAGCGAAAATAAACGTGTAAATCACGAATGAGTAAGGCGTTAAAAGCGACAAAAAGCGCTGCTTCGGCTTGGGGCTTATTACTACTCATTAACTAGCCTCCTCTTCTGAAGACGCTGACGTTAATGGGCAACGAGTAAATCCATCAATTTGCATGGCCTGATGGGTGGTTACAATCGCCATATTGCCTTTTTTAAGATGTTCGGCAATACGATGTTCTAATAACTCAACGCCGGTAGCATCAATGGCAGTAAAAGGCTCATCTAAAATCCATAAACGGTGCTCACTCAAATAGAGTCTTGCAAGTGCTATACGGCGCTGTTGACCGGCAGAGAGTTGATGACAAGGGGTGTTAGCAAAACGCTCAAGGCCTACCTGACTTAAGGCGGCCAGCAATTTGGCTTTTGAAACAGCATCGCCACTCGATATATGCAGCGATGCCCACCAAGAAAGGTTCTCCAGTGGACTGAGTAATGCTTTGACGCCAGCGAGATGGCCAATATACAAGGTATCTTCAGCCAGCGAGGATCGTGATTGGCGAATATCTTTGCCGCACCAATGCACTGTGCCACTGTATTGCTGGCTTAAACCGGCTAAAACACGAAGCAATGTTGTTTTGCCGCTTCCATTAGGGCCTTCAATTCTAACGCCCTGGCCCGCGACAAGATGCAACGATAAATCGGCCACTAGCAATCTTTCACCACGCTCACAGCTTACAGAGTCGAGCACTAGGCTAGGCTCAACCTCTGAGTGAGGCGCTAGGGTAGAATTGTTAGACGCTTCTGTAGACAAAAAACACTCGCTTAATTCGCTATAGTTGAAACTGTTATATCTCTACTCAAGGACGGCTAATGACAATAGCGCGCCCCAAAAAAGATGCCATAGTATAAAGTAAAAAAGCGAGATTTGAGGGCTTAGTCAACGCATTACACTCAACAATTGGACAAAAAAGCCGTTATAAGGGTTACACAGATAATAAATAGGCAATATTGAGAAGCGGCCACCCCATGCTTGCGATATAGTTGGCCAGAAGATGAGCAAATCCAGAGCAAAGTTAAAGCTAGTCTAGAGCAAAGCTAAAGCTAGCTAAGGCAGATCAAGAGCAATGGCAAAGCTATAAAAAAAGCCAAGCAAATACCTATTAACCCAAGAGTATGACGATTATTTATGGTCCAACCGCCTAATCATCCTACCTCTACTCATGCGAATAATGATATTCAATTGAGAGCCGCCACATCAGATACCTTGCAATATCTGGCCGCGCGCGTGGGTGAAGTTATTGAGGCAAAGGTTACAAAAGTCACGCATCAACTTGTTACTGATAAAGCGGCATTAGAAAAGCAATTAACTGCCAAGCCCGATACCAAGCAAGCCATGGATTTACAGGGACCGAGCAAAACTACTTCGGCAAGAGCGGCTATAGAGCTTAATCCTAATCGCTATGAAGTCTTAATGAATGTTGGTGCGAATAAAACGTTAAGTGTTCAGTCTCCACTGGCGCCTAGAATTGGGCAGATATTACAGCTACAAGTATTGTCTCACCAGCAAGTTGAGTTTATAGGTTTACGAACCGGTGTGATAAGTGAGTCAGCCCCATCAATTTCATCGGCTAGCCAGCAAGCGATAGCGGCAAAGAACTTGGGGCTAATATCGAGTGGGCAAACAGATCAAACAAAACAATTAGCGACTTTACAAGCATCGCTGCGCGCTAACTTACCTAGGCAAATCGCAAGGGAATCTTTAACGACCACGTTAGAAACATTAACGCGCCAGCAATCGCTTTTGCCTCCATCATTGCAAACGGCTATTGACCAGCTACAAAAAAGCATCAATCCATTACAGCAACTTACAAACGCTAATGGTTTGGCTAGCGCCATTCAAAACAGTGGCTTATTGTATGAAGCAAAACTGACTCAATTAATGACTACTGCTCGTTCAAAAGGCATAGCGTTATCAAATCCTGCTATAAAAACATTGGCTGCGGCTTTAAGCCTAAATACAGGGACGCAAACAAGCACGGCTAACACATCTAAAGGACAGGCAGCCACAACTAACATCGATCATAAGCAGGCTGTATTACAACTTATTTCAGTTCTCAAAAGCAGCTTATTAAGTAGCAATCTCGCCGCTGATAAACCCATTAATCCAGCGCTTCAAAAAAACGCGACGCTGGCTTCTTTATGGACTTTAGTCTCGAATACCGCAATAGGTGACGGATCTATAAAAGGAACAAGCGATGGCAGTAATGAACAATTACTTCAGCTGTTAAGGATGGCATTAAGCGTTCTCACACGTACACAAAGTCAGCAGCTATTCACGGCAAACTCACAGCTATTTACGACGAATGATAATACCGCTAACCAAAGCTGGTCATTAGAGTTGCCTGTGTGGGTCGATCAAAAATTGAATGTTATTGATATCCATATTGAAGCAGAGAAAGACAGTGAAAAGCTAACAAAGGCCAGCGATAAAGCTTGGAATGCTCGCCTCGCTTTTGACTTAGAGGAGCATGGCAATATGGTTGCCTTTGCAACCCTACGAGGTAAAACGATTGCTGCCGTTTTGTGGGTAACTAACGCCGCCACTGTCGATAAGGTAAACGTTGAACTAGCATCAATGGCTGAAAATCTTGATCGCCTAGGCTTGCAGGTAGAGCGATTGCAATGCCGAGTTGGCGAGCCAGAAGATGTTCGACCTAATGGCACAATTAACTTGCTCGACAACTTGTTGGATACGGAGGTCTAAGTAATGACAGAGAATAACAATGAGCTGACTAGAAAAAAACAAGCGGTTAACGCTTATCAAAAAGCCATTGCATTGCAATATGAAGGTGTAGGAGCTCCCGTCGTAACGGCAACGGGTGAAGGGGTAATTGCCGAAGATATTATTGCCTTAGCCCGAGAGCTTGGTATTCCTTTATATGAAAACCCTGAGCTAACTGAAATGCTAGCCATGCTGGAGCTCGGTGACGAAATACCGCATGAGCTTTATATTATCATCGCGCAAATCATTGCCCTCGCCTATAACATAAAAGGCATAATTCCTGATTCCATGGATCACTTTCCCAGATCCTAATAATCTCTGTATAGTGCATGCTTGCGTTAAAGCACTCGTAAGTTATTGAACCGTGTCTATACCGCTTAATGTTAACCCTGATTTAAAAACTAGCAGAAGCTAAAAAGAAAAAAGCATGATAAAACTCAATCAAGTCGCCTTAAGGCGTGGCGAAAAACTCTTATTTGAAAACGCGAGTTTTACTGTTCATGCAGGCCATAGACTTGGCTTAACCGGCGCTAATGGCTGTGGTAAATCGAGTTTAGTTGCCCTTCTCACGGGTAAACTCACCAGTGATATAGGCGAAGTTGACGTTCCGCGAAGCATGCAGCTTGCTACAGTTGAGCAGCATATGGATACCGTTAGTGGTACGGCCGTTGATTTTGTTATTGCTGGTGATGCCCCATTAATGGCCGCTAGACAGCGTCTTAAAAAAGCCGAGGAAGCAGGTTCTGGTGATGCACTAGCTGCGGCCTATGAGCAGTTAGAAAGTGCCGATGCTTACACAGCCGAATCGCGAGCGGCGCAATTATTAGCAGGTTTAGGTTTTGGTGTTGTTGAACAAGCTCAAACAGTGAGTGAGTTTTCGGGTGGTTGGCGAATGCGCCTTAATTTAGCTCGTACATTAATGCAGAAATCCGATATTTTATTGCTTGATGAGCCTACCAACCATTTAGATCTCGATGCCATTATTTGGCTCGAAGCTTGGCTTAAACAATACGATGGAAGCTTACTGTTAATATCACATGATCGTGACTTTCTCGACAATGTCTGCACACATATAGCGCACATAGAACGTCAAAAAATCGATTACTATACCGGTAACTATTCAGCATTCGAAAAGCAACGCGTAGCGCGCTTGGCCGGCGTACAAGCCGCCTATGAAAAACAACAAACCAGTATTGCGCATATGCAAAAGTTTGTTGATCGCTTTCGTGCACAGGCTACCAAAGCTAAACAAGCTCAAAGCCGATTAAAAGCTCTGTCGCGTCTTGAAGCGATTGCCCCAGCGCATATTGACTCGCCTTTTTCCTTTGCCTTTACCGCACCCGAAAAAAATCCGCGACAGTTGATTCAAGCCGAGAAACTTCAGCTAGGCTACGATGATCTTACGGTTATTAACGATATACACTTTCGCTTAGAAGCTGGTGCACGTATTGGCTTACTTGGCGCTAACGGTGCAGGTAAGTCGACATTAGTGAAAGCCTTGGCTGGGAGTTTAATACCACAGAACGGTGATATCGAGCGTGCTAAAGAATTAAATATTGGCTATTTTGCTCAGCACCAACTTGAACAATTACGCAATGATGATACACCGCTATCGCATTTAAGCCGCTTGCATCCTGAAGCATCCGAATCGGAGCTACGAAACTTTTTAGGCGGGTTTGGTTTTGCTAATAGTATGGCATTATCATTAGTTAAGCCTATGTCGGGTGGTGAAAAGGCACGATTAGTACTTGCGACATTGGTGCGTCAAAAGCCCAACCTATTATTACTCGATGAGCCGACTAACCATCTCGATTTAAATATGCGTCATGCCCTCAATATTGCTCTACAGAGTTTTGAAGGAGCTTTGCTGGTTGTTTCGCATGATCGCCATTTATTGCAAACGGTAACGGATGAACTTTGGCTGGTTGCTGATGGCAAGCTGAAACCTTATGAAGAAGATCTAGATGCCTATGCTCGCTGGTTACTCAAAAGTCGAGCAAGTGCTGCGTTAAGTTCTGATTCACAGACAGGCTCAGAATCTGTTGAAGCATCTGCTACGTCAGCTGATCAACGTCGACAGCGTAAACGTGATGAAGCCGAGCTGCGTAAGCAGTTAAGACCTAAGACTCTTCGAGCACAGGCTATTGAAAAACGAATCGATGCATTAGAAATCGCCGCTAAAAAACGAGAAGTTGCGTTGAGTGACAGCGACATTTATGAAGAAGCGCAAAAAGATAAGTTAAAAAAACTGCTCCATCAGCAAGGCATTGAAACTGTCGAACTTGATGAGTTAGAAACAGAATGGATGGATTTGAACGAGCAGATTGAGCAGGCCCAACAAAGTTTATAAACAGATTGAAAAAACAGAAAAGGATTGCAATGATGACTGACTTTACACGTATTTCTTGCCAGCAAGCTAGCGAGATTTGTCAGCTAGAGACCACGCAAATAATTGATGTGCGTGATTCCGAAGCATACGCTGAAGCGCATATAAAAAATGCCGCGCATATCGATAATAGTAATTTAATGAATTTTGTAGCCGAAGCTAACCCC
>JABIQF010000140.1 GCA_018668095.1 Cellvibrionales bacterium | reverse complement strand
ATCCTGTCACTCTCTCCAATGGCTTGAAACTGCTTATGCAAAAGTTTACTGCCTCTCAAGACTGGCGGTAAAGTCCAAACACCCTCTTCATAATCTTTGGTATCTTTAGCATTGGCATTAATCTCGGAGGTTGCTTCAAGTATAAAGCCTGCATCGACGGCCAAATCAATAACCAATGACTCAGGTAAATAACCACTTATTTTATTACCCGTTGGAACCAATCTATCGTCACCTCGATGCTGAACAACACCCAATACACCGCCCGGCTTTAAGACATTATAAAAACTTTGAAAAACTTGGGCGGCGCTTTCACTTCGAACCCAGCCATGCGTATTTCTAAACGTTAACACTCTATCTACAGAGTTATTCTCTCCCAGCAGCAAAGATTCTGGCGGAGTAAAGGCGACCACTTCAACGCCGCCAAAAATCAATGGCTCTGCATCAAATCTTTCTAACATCTCTTTGGTAAGACGGGCTTGATAAGGCGGCTTATTCTCTAAACTCGCATCATAGGCAGCTGCAATAAGACGTCCCTCCTCTTTAAGATAAGGCGCTAATATTTCGGTATACCATAAGGTGCCTGGGCTAATTTCAATCACCGTCATATCTGCATTAACATCAAAAAATTCGAGCGTCTCTACCGGATGACGGTATTGATTACGTGCAATATTTTTTTGACTGCGATGATATCCATGAGCTGCTTGCGCGACAGATTCAAAAACTGCCTCGTCGGGCACTTTAACGGAATTGTCACAAGCGAATAAAATGGCTGAAAAACCTAACAAAACGCCCGCTTTTAAACCCCTCTTAAACTTATGATCTCTCGTCCGTATATTTTCTATATTTTCAATCTGCTCTATCGCCACAATCGTTATCCTCAAATATCACGCTACCGTGATTAATCATTAATTATTTGTTTATTCTCCATAGTGCGATCAATCGCAAATGGACTCCATGCCTGACAAACCGGCATAACTTCAAGACTATTAATATTAATGTGCTCAGGCACTGATGTCGTCCAAACAATAATATCAGCAACGTCATCGGCACTTAATGGCTTAACATCGTGATAAAAGGCATCGGCAGCGTCATTGTCGCCCTTCATTCTTATCCGTGAGAAATTTGTTTCAGCCATACCAGGATCAATATGGCTCACTCGAATCGCTTTGCCCAACAAATCGGCTCGTAAAGCTAACGAAAACTGATGTACAAAAGCCTTAGTTGCACAGTAGGTATTTCCACCCGGATAAGGCCAGTTGCCTGCTATCGATCCTATGTTAACAATATGACCACGATTCCGCGCAACCATTCCCGGCAAAAGCTTATGCGTCATACGAATCAAGCCTTTAATATTGGTATCGACCATAGTCTCCCAATCACTAAGATTCGCCTTATGCGCTGGCGCAGTGCCTAGGGCCAAGCCTGCATTGTTGATTAAAATATCTACAGCAGAAAAAGCCTCTGGTAACCCATCAACAAAGCGATCAATAGCCTGCGCATCGGTTACATCTACCTCACAGCAAATAACATCAGCGGCAGAAAACGCATCACCACTACCCAATAGCAAATCATTGGCGATTTGTTGTAGCTTATCTAACCGTCGTGAAAGTAAAATCAACTTAAAGCCCTGTTTGGCATAGAGTTGGGCGCAGGACTGACCAAAACCCGATGACGCACCAGTAATTAATACTATTTTTGACACACAAACCTCACTCTTAAAAAGGATATATAAATAAGTATATTACGTTGGTGGGCTATCTGGGTTCAGTGATACATGAATTTATTACCTATATTGAAGTCTGAGGCTTCAATACCACTAGCATGGTAAGTTGTAGGTAAGAGAGGGTTTAATCACGTGGGTATCAATATACTGAGAGGAAATATTATGAAAACTCTAATCGCAATTCTAGCAAGTATTATCTTAATCACCTCATTCACTGCTAATGCAGGCAAGTATAAATCGAATGAAGACCAGAGCAACAAATCATCGACTACAAAAGCGCTTAGCATTGAAAGTTTATTAGCAGAAAAATCGCTTAAGCAAGGAGATATAGCTAAACGTATTCGTACTCAAAACATTGAGACTTGGCGAAGACTGGATAACCGTCATATTTTGATTGAAGGCCGAGGTAGAAATAAGGACTTTTTAATAGAATTCAGAAACAAGTGCCATGGAACACGTCATCGTAGTACATTAATATATAAGACGACTAACAACGAACTGACCAAGTTTGATAGCATCGGCATTCTTGATAGCTTTATGAGTTCTCGTGATGTATTGCGACCGACTCATACATGCTCTATTAAGCAGATCTATCAACTAGTAGCGATTGAAGATAAATCGTCAAACAATGACGATAAAGAAGAACGTAAAAAGGATAAAAAAAGCAAGGAGCCAAAAAAATATCTGACTAAATAAATCTATAATAAATTTAAACATATAAGAGATCATCAACGCTTACCTAAGGTGATCTCTTATAAGATTTACACTAACTAGTCATGAATCTCTAACTTAGGCAAGTAGCGCCTTCACAACTCCATAAATGCTACCGAATAATAATACCAACCACACACCAAAACCTATAATGAATCCACGGCCTCGCTTTTTAGCCTCAGCTCTATAACCAATACAATAGATTGCTCGACCAATAAGAAAAACTGTACCTAAAATTGAAGCCCATATAGGACTTACATAAAGCGCAAACAACCACATTGAAGGTAATATCAAAATAAGCTGTTCAGCTGTATTTTGTTGCACCCTCAAAGCCCGCTCAAATGAAGGGTCTCCAACCATGCTGGGGCCATCTATGCCACATTTCGATCTAGCAATACCCACTAAAATGACAAAAACAAAATACTCAAGTAAAAGTGCTAAAGTTACTAATGCCAGCCAATGCATAATATATGCCTCAATGTTATTAATGATTTTAGAATAATGAGACTGGTAGACACCAATAGCACATATCGGTTCTTACTAAGAGAGGAATAGAAGTGAAATAAAAAAGAGAATGAAAAAAAGAGAATAAATAGGGTAGCACTCAGATGTAGATGAGTCTTTTGTAACTAAATGTTAGGAGAAGACAAAAATGCTGTCAGCCTTCGAAAATACTCCTTGGCCAACAGCAAATAATAAATCAACTAAAACTTACGATGTACGACGTGAAACACCAACGGCAAGCACACCTAAACATAAAAGAGCCAATGTTGCGGGCTCCGGAACTGCTGTAGGAATATCGAATTTAAGCTGTTTGATGAAGAAATCATCTTCGAACGAATCAGCCCAAAAGCGAAATGCTGTACCTGTATAGCAGCTATAACAAACGCTCTTGCTGTCTTCCTGAACAGTTGACCAACCGTTATTGTAAACAGCTAAATTGAAATCATCACGAAATCCCAACGAACCAAATCTGGCCGTTTCTAGACTCACCGAAGAATCAAAGCTGAACATGAGAGCTTCATCTCGACCCCAGCCATCAACTTGACCACTATCGCGATAACCCCACTCTCTGCGGCCTTTTACACCTAGACCATACCTTGTTTGGTAAACATTACGACGGTTAATCCATCCACTGTCTACCTCTTCCTGTGCTCGTGCTGTCATATCGTAACCGTCTGAACTAAAGGTATAGGCATTTCCTAAACTGCCGCCATTACCATTAAGATTAAACGTTACTAAAGTAGCATTAGCACTAGCAGAGATACCCGCTAGCATAACTATTGCTACAGCCCAACTCATAACTATTTTCTTCATATTGAACTCCTTAAAATTTAAAAACAATCAACGTCACATCTGGAAATTAATATTTAAATTACGTTTGGCTAAGGCTCCGCATTAGCTTTGCGTTTACACCGCCTTACTGATATCAACTTACCAAGCCGCTTAAAATTGCTATTTATAGATGCATTAATTTACACATCAATTAACACATCCTTACGGTAAGTCACTTATTCATTAAGTAACTTAGAGGCGTTATCCAATATTTCAAAAGACAATGAAAAAACGCCGTTATCTGGTAAACAGCAATATTCGCGCCCACTTTTAAACCAAAGAGAAAGTAAAATAATTTTTATATTTTTATCAATAACTTAGTGTATTTTTTTTACATTTTCTTGATTCACGAACGAGATGAAAATCATCGTAATAACAAGAGGTGTAAAACAACTCGACAAAACAAATGCAGTTTCTTTTAGACCCTATTCAAAAGTATTGGCAGTTCAATAATTATCAATAAGGGAATCAATGATTAAGATGAGATAGCAAACGAAAAAAACGATGGTTGCCCTACAGTAAATAGAGATCATCTTTTTTGGTTCACAATAGCTCATTTTTTTATACCTGAATTGCTAAGCTATAACGATAGATATAAAAAATAGCTATATGATTACCCAGCCACTCTTTATTGAAATTTATCGAAACGAATCGAAACTTAGCGAAACTGAATAACTTAGCGACATTCTAAAACTTAACGAAAAAAACTTATGTAAAATGCGGACTGCTCATCAAAGTAGTGTCTATACTTTAAATTGAAATCAAGAAACTTAAGAACGTCAACAACTTACAGACACCCAAAGCAATGGAATCAATCGAGCACAATATTCCTAATGCGCAAAATAAAAGCAAAGTGCATATATCTGTCACGCTGGCAGTAGCCATCAGTCTTGTACTGATTATGGCTGGGATTTGGAATGCGTATAAAACCGGCTTAATCGCCGAAGAAAATATTAAAGCTAGTCTTCAATTACAACGCCTCAGTGATTCCATTCGTTTTCATCAAGAATCAATGTCCGGCGCCATCGAATTCGCATTGACCACCGGCGAATCTCACTGGCACACAAGCTATGAAACCAACTTACTGAATTTGCAAGATGTCATGCATGCCACTGACATGACACTCTCCAACAGCATCGTCAATAAAATTCAACTGGAGCAAGGCAAAGTGATTGAACTAGAGAGAGAAATATTCTCTCTGGTAACAGAGAAAAAACAGGATGAAGCATTCTCACTATTTGCTTCTGATGCCTATCAAGAAATAAAAATTGAACAAGAACAGAATGCACTGACATTGAGAGCCACATTAGATAGAGAAGCTAAAGATATCATTGGTACACTCAAATCTAGACTCGATCGCACAACCATTGCACTGGCCATACAAATCGTTTTTATTATCGCTATATGGCTTTATATCATTAATATTGTTCGTCGCTGGCAGGCTCATCAAAGCAAACATAGTAATGAGCTAACTCGCCTAGCGCATTATGACGCACTGACAGGTATTGGTAATCGGACCTTATTCCACCTTCGTTTAGAAACAGCCTTTAGGCAATCACGCCGTGACGGTAAAGCCGTTGCGCTTGTGTTAATGGATATTGATCATTTCAAAGATATCAATGATAGTCTTGGGCATGACACCGGCGATAAGCTTTTAATAAAAGTCGCTGAAGAGCTACAAAAAACCTGCAGAGAAACCGATACTGTTGTTCGCCTCGGCGGTGATGAGTTCGCAATTATTGCAACCAATATCGATAAGAAACGTGATAGCGTCATTCTCGGTAATAAAATACTCTCTATCTTTGAGCATCCGTTAAGTATTCAAAGCAATGAAATTAAGACCGGAACCAGTATAGGTTTAGCATTTTATCCCGATGATGGCGACTCTGCAGAAGAGCTATTAAGAAAAGCTGATATGGCACTTTATGAAGCTAAACGCCACGGCCGAGCCAACTTCAAATTTTTTGATACCGCTATAGAAGTTGCCGCACGCAATAAAGTCAAGATGCAAGCCGACTTGCAAATTGCTTTAGAAACTGGGCAGTTCAAGCTTCACTATCAACCGATCATTGATCTTGGTGGAAATCTCGTTATAGGCGTTGAGTCGCTCATTCGTTGGGAACATCCTGAAAAAGGCAGCATACCGCCTATAGAGTTTATTCCTATTGCAGAAGAAAGCCGCTTTATCGTCCAAATTGGCGAATGGGTTTTGAGAACAGCTTGCCAACAACAAGTTGATTGGGAAAGAAAAGGCTTAGCCTCAATTAATATGGCTGTTAACTTATCAGCCGTACAATTTAATGAGCGCAATATATTGGCTCAAGTTGAAGGCATTATGCAAGAAACAGGTATTCGCGAAGATCAACTCACCGTTGAAATTACCGAAAGCACCTTAATGGAAACCGAGGGTGACGTTATTGCTAAACTCCATGCACTGAAATCATTAGGCTTAAAACTCGCAATCGATGATTTCGGCACAGGTTACTCGTCCCTCGCCTACCTCAAGCGATTCCCAATTCATCATTTAAAAATTGATCGTGAATTTGTGAAGGACCTTCCTGAAAATACACAGGATATCGCCATAGCAAGATCCATTATCACCATGGCTCATGAATTAAAAATTGATGTGGTCGCAGAAGGGATAGAAGATCAATCCCAGTTACGCTTCTTAAAAGAAGCTAGCTGTAATTATGGTCAAGGCTTCCACCTTGGTAAACCCATGCCAGCCGCTCAATTTGAGGAGTGGCTTTTGCATTATAATGAACAAAATCACAGCAACGTTCGATCCGTTGGCTAATTGATAACGCTCCAACGCTCCCCTATCCAGAATCATAAAAATCATTATATTTAGGATACTTTATGACACCAAAACCTTATCTAACGATTTTATAGAGCCTTTAAGGCTACAGAGCTTGTCTCGCTAGCTAGTCACAGTATAATCACGGCATGAAAACAATATATACCACGCCCATTTTTCGAGAAGTCCTTTCACTAATAGCACGTCTATGCCTTCGTCTTGCTGGCTGGAAAGTGACAGGTGAAACCCCTAAATATAAAAAATACATCTTAATTGCCGCCCCACATACCAGCAATTGGGACTTTATATTTATGCTTCTCGTTGTTCTTAGTCGCAAGATGGATGCTCGCTGGATGGGTAAGCAGCAGTTATTTAAGCCACCTTTCCATGGATTCATGAAATGGCTTGGCGGTATAGCGATAGAGCGAAGCAAGACAAACAATACCGTTGACTCCATGGTGAGTGCTTTTGAATCAGCAACGTCGCTTACACTACTCATTACACCAGAAGGTACTCGCAGCAAAGTTAAAGAGTGGAAAACTGGTTTTTATCGAATAGCTGTAGCCGCTGAAATCCCTATTATTCTTGGATTCATTGATGCATCCACAAAAACCTGTGGCTTCGGTGATACCTATAATCCTAGCGGTGATATCGATAAAGATATGCTAGAAATTAAAGCTAACTACAAAGACAAGACCGGCCTTTGCGATTAAGCTGAATAGTGACTCTCGCGAGATCTGACATAAGCCTTGATTGAGTCTTTAACAATATAATTTATACCTCAATATACTGGAATTAAAAAATAATGAGATTTTCTGGCCAAGCAGATTTTAATCATAAGCGACAAGACAAAATTGGCGTGCTAGTCACCAACCTCGGCACACCAGAAGCCGCCACCGGAAAAGCCTTAAAGAAATACCTTAAACAATTTTTATCTGATCCTCGCGTAGTAGAAATTCCGCGTGTTATCTGGTGGCTAATTCTTAACGGTATTATTTTAAATATCCGACCAAAGCGTTCAGCCAAACTATACGAAACCGTTTGGACCGATCGTGGCTCCCCGCTGCTTTATCACACTCATGACCAAGCTGAAGCCATTACTCAAAAACTCGCTGAACAAAATATCAATGGTGAAATGGATCATGTAATGGTCAGATATGCCATGCGTTATGGGCAGCCATCAATTGAATCTGTAATGGAAGAAATGCAACGTGATGGTGCCAGTAAAATAGTCGTGCTCCCTCTTTACCCTCAATACTCAGGCGCGACAAGCGGCTCAACCTTTGACGCCATAGCAGCGCTGTTTACGAAAACTCGCTGGGTGCCGCACTTTCGATTTATTAGCAGCTATCATGATGACGACAATTACATTAATGCTTGTGCAGAGAAAATTAAAGCTCACTGGGAAGTTAATGGCCGTGCTGAAAAGCTTATACTTTCTTACCATGGCGTCCCCAGAAGTTACTTGGAAGCCGGCGACCCCTACTACTGTCACTGCCAAAAAACATCACGATTAATCGCTGAGAAACTTGGTCTAAATAAAGAACAGTGCATCACTACCTTCCAATCACGTTTTGGTAAAGCTGAATGGCTTCGCCCTTACACAGATGCAACACTCAAAGAGCTTTCAGGTAATGGCACAAAATCAGTCGATGTTTTTTGCCCTGGTTTTTCTGCTGACTGCTTAGAAACCATAGAAGAAATAGCCGAAGAAAATAAAGAATACTTTATGGAAGGTGGCGGCGAGAAATATCACTATATTACAGCGCTAAACAGTGAAGCACTGCATATTGAAACTTTAACCGCTATTATTCGCCGCAACATACAAGACTGGATTGTCGAAAAACCTATGGATAATGAGCAGAGCTACGCGCTATCCCACTCTCCCGATTTAGCTTACAAGCCAAAAGTGTAAACTAAGTTAGCAATATATTTGTCATCAACAATATCTACAAAAAAATATAAAAGAGTTCAATTATGATAAAAATATACGGCCTCATACTTTCGCCATTTGTACGTAAAGTAATGGCAGTAGCCAAGTTAAAAAAACTGCCCTTTGAAAGCGTGAAAGTTTTTCCGGGCACCAAAACTGCGGACTTTCTCAGCATGAGTCCACTAGGAAAAATACCCGCACTAGAAGATGGAACACTTAGAATTAGCGATTCAGCGGTAATCTGTGAATACCTTGATGAGAAATATACTGATACGACTATTCGTCCGGCATCAATAGAAGATAGAGCACAATCTCGCTGGTTTGAGGTTTATGGCGACAGTAAACTGACCGAGCTTTGCGTAGCTGGAATTTACTTTGAACGTTTTGCTAAAAAATTATTAGGGCTTGGCGATACTGACGAAGAAAAAGTAGCACTGACTATTGAGAAACTGCTGCCTCCACAACAAGACTATCTTGAAAAAGTTTTGCCGGCAGAAGGCTTTTTGCTAGGTGAATTTGGCATGGCTGATATCTGTGTGGCGAGTCCATTTTTGAGTGCTGCTCATACGGGCTATAAACCTGACCCAGCCCGATGGCCAAAGCTTGCCTGCTTTCTTGAACAGGTTAGAAATCATGAGGCGATGGCTGAGCTTATTGATGATGAGCAAGCACTGTTCCGCTCTTTAAGTTAAGCCGTTTGAGCTCTGCCTGCTGTGATGTTCAAGATGATTAATTAGCGTTTCAATT
>JABIQF010000150.1 GCA_018668095.1 Cellvibrionales bacterium | reverse complement strand
GCTTTAGTGACTAGCGGAAGGGTTGCGCCAAATACCTGCGCTTGATGCATGCGGCGAGTTAAATCGATGCCACCAGTGATATTACCCCACTGATCACTCCCGCCTATTTGTAGCGTACAACCGTAACACTTATATAGTTGCGCAAAATCATAGCTCTGCATAATCATATAAGTGAACTCAGTAAACGATATACCGGCACCTTCTCTATCTAGCCGCTGCTTAACTGATTCTTTTTGTATCATGCTATTAACAGAGAAGTGTTTCCCAATATCCCTGAGGAAATCGAGCATTTCTATGCCTGCTGTCCAATCGAGGTTATTAACAACCTCTGCGCTACTTGCTCCCGCATCAAAATCAACGAATGCACTGGTTTGCTTGCGAATCTTTTCAACCCACTGCGCCACAATATCTGGCCCATTAAGCTTGCGCTCTTCTGCTTTAAAGCTGGGATCACCAATAAGTCCAGTTGCACCGCCCACTAAGACAATAGGTTTATGCCCCGCCAATTGAAAACGTCGCAAAGCTAATAAAGGAACAAGACTGCCTATATGCAGACTATCCGCAGTTGGGTCAAAACCAGAATAAAGTGTTCTTGGGCCACTTGCTAAATGCTCATTGAGTGCGTCTTCGGCCGTTAATTGAGCAATTAACTCGCGCGACTTTAAATCCGCCAGTACTTCAGGTGACATAGTAGGCCTAACTCCATAAATAGAATGATTAAAACTTAGCGCGGAACGATACACTATCAATGCACACTTACCACTAGGAAATCTCGAAATTGTTTCACAAAACATCACTAACAACGCTATTCACTCGTGGCATTCATCAATCTTTTGATATACTTAGGGAATATAAACCTAATTTTGGAATGCCTTTAGGCAGCTATGTGAACCAGATTTATGGCCAAGAACAGACATGCAACGCTCACTGCTCATAAAAAGCCCACCCCGCAGTGGCGCAATCTTCACACTCGCGCATTAACCCTTCTATTAAAGCTAAGCAAAATAGAAGCCGCTATTTTGGCTTTTGCTGTTTGCTCGGTGGCATTAGGGCTTGGTAACTCGCTGCAATCTAACTCTTCAGTACCTTCAATAGAAGAAGTCATAGAAACCAGTAATACTGATAACCTTAAAAGCCCAGCCAATACCAACCGCAAGACCATTGCGTTAACACTGCCTGACGCAAATAGCCCAATAACTGCATCGAAGCCAGCAAGTAAACAAGCCGCCTTTTATACACAGGCGAAATTCACTGCGGATTCAGATATAGCCAAATCTGATATTAACCAAGCCATACAGTCGGAATCAGTAAAAGCGTCGCCTGCGATAGAAATAGCAGCTAAGCCCACTAAACATATTCAGGAAACCCTTAAAAAGGGTGACAACCTTTCAATGGTTTTTGACCGTGTAGGACTCAATGCTCGCGATGTGTATCAAGTGGTTGAATCGGGTAGCGAAGGCAAAGCGCTCACGCGCATGTTTCCTGGCGAGCAACTCGAATTTGTGCTCGGCGAAAATGATCAACTAGAGCAAGTCATTCGAATTAAATCCCCTCTTGAGAGCATTCACTTTATTCGCAATGCTTCTGGCGAAAAAACGCGCTTTGATATTAACAGGGTGACTCGCACGCCGGACGTTCGAAAAGTTTATCGCAGCGCCTTTATTAATGACTCATTATCCCTATCGGCTCAGCGCGCCGATGTCTCTCAATCTATAACTATGAACATGGCGAATATTTTTGGCGGCGTCATTGATTTTGTACTCGATGTTAGAAATGGTGATCAATTCACTGTGGTCTATGAAGAACACTATCTTGATGGCGAAAAAATTGATGAAGGTAATATCATCGCCGCCCAATACACCAATCGCGGCACTGTTTATAACGCCTTTCGCTATACCGATCCTGATGGCGATACCGGCTACTATAATGAAGACGGCGTTAGCATGCGCAAAGCCTTTTTACGTGCGCCTCTCGATTTTACTCGTATCAGCTCTAGCTTTAACCTGCGCCGATTGCACCCCATTACTAAAGTGGTTAAGCCTCATCGCGGTATTGATTATGCCGCACCAAGAGGTACGCCTGTTTTTTCTGCCGGTGATGGCCGCGTTTCGGCATCAGGTAGAACCAAAGCCAATGGTAACTATGTCTTTATTAAGCATGGTGAATCGTATACGACGAAATATTTGCACCTGCATCGTCGATCAGTCAAAAAAGGACAGCGCGTTAAACAAGGTCAAATTATTGGCCAAGTAGGATGCACTGGCTTATGCAGCGGGCCACACTTACACTATGAATTTTTGGTCAACGGCGTTCATCGCAACCCAAGAACCATCCTTAAAAAGCTGCCTAAAGCTAAACGCTTAGATAAAAACTTAAAATCTGACTTTTTGGTTTCTATTGAATCAACGCAATTGCAGCTTGCCCGTTATAGCAGTCACATTAAACTTGCTAGCGCACAATGAAGCAGCTCTATATTGGCCTAATTTCAGGAACCAGTATTGATTGTATAGATGCCGCGCTCGTTGACTGCAGTGAAGATAAACCCATCTTGCTAGCGCACCATGAACATCCCATCGATGATTTTACCAAACAAGCCGTCGCTGCACTTTGCCTACCTGGCGATAATGAAATTGACCGCATGGGCGAACTGGACTTACAGCTAGGGGGCTTGTTTGCCGACGCAGCAAAGCAGCTACTCGTCAAAGCCAAACTCAGCCATAAAGAGATTGTCGCTATTGGTAGCCATGGACAAACCATTCGGCACCGCCCACCTAAACAAAATCATTCGTCTGGATTCACTCTACAAATTGGTGATGCCAATACTATTGCTGAAAAAACTCATATTACGACAGTGGCAGACTTTCGTCGCCGTGATATGGCAGCAGGCGGTCAAGGCGCGCCTTTCGCCCCCGCTTTTCATCAAGCCATTGCACCCAGCAATGTTGAAAGCAGTGCTTTTTTAAATTTAGGTGGCATCGCCAATATCACCTTAGTGAGCCAAGGCAATATTGTGAGTGGCTTTGATACCGGACCTGCTAACGGCTTAATGGATGCTTGGGTACTCAAGCATAAAAATGCCGCATTTGATCATAATGGTGATTGGGCACGATCGGGGAAAGTGAATAAAGCCCTACTTGCCGACTTAAAAGCGCATCCTTATTTTTCTGAAGCCGCGCCCAAAAGTACAGGGCGAGAAGAGTTTCATTTACCTTGGCTTGAATCAATTATTGAGAATAAGCACACCGTTTGTAATGCGGATGTTCAAGCAACGCTTATGCGCTTAAGCTGCGAGACAATCATAGAGGCGGTTTTTAACACTCACGCTGAGAATGACGTTGAACAGCCAAGCACACTACAAACTCCTTCGGTTATTTACTGCTGTGGTGGTGGCGCTCGTAATACTTTTTTTCTAGAGACATTACAGAGCATTTGCGATAATAATTATGCGGATGCCAGTATAAGAATTACGACGACTAACGAAATCGGTATTGGCCCAGATTGGATAGAAGCCTGCCTCTTTGCATGGCTAGCCAAACAACGACTAGACCAACAACCTATTACGCTTAGCAATGTCACTGGCGCATCACATAACGTGATTGCTGGATGCATTTACTCAGCATAACTATTAAAAGTATTAGAAGTATTGATAATTCTCTTGAGAGACTAGACGGTTAGCTTCTGCGGCCGCATTATTCGCTACTCCAACAAAGGGCTGTAAATCTTTAGTAAAAAGATTATTGCCTTCAATCCAAATATCACAAACCTTGATATCGACAACATTAAGCGCTGTTAGCTTAGCCGCAAGATCAACGACTTCTTTATTGTTTTCATATTGCTGCTTAAATAAGATACGCGCCTCATCACCATGCAGTAAAAAAATAATCGGTGATGAGCCTTCTATTGAATACTGGCCACTATCTAACAACATGTCGGCACGAGTTAATATGTCGAATAATTCTTGCGGGCTATGAATAGTGATATCAGCAAGGTATTTCTCTTCGAGCGTAAGATGCGGCGTGGCATTTCCCAAAGAAACATTTTGAATTAAAGCAGGGCCACCCGCCGAAGACTCGGCAATAGCGACAGTAGAAGTAAACAAGAAAAAAGTGACTAGAATATTAGCTAAAAGATGCTTATAAAAACTCATCGCGAATCCCTCCGACCTTATTAACTTATTATTTTTTAACTAAGCACACACTGTAAATCTATACAGAAAAAGAAGAACCACAACCGCAAGTAGAATCGGCATTCGGATTATCGACAATAAATCGCGAACCCTCTAGACCTTCTGTATAATCAACACTGCCACCGACTAAATACTGATAGCTCATAGAGTCAACAACTAAGCTGACACCATGATTATCGATAATAGCGTCATCGTCGGCGATCAGCTCGTCAAATGTAAAGCCATACTGGAAACCAGAACAGCCACCACCGGTGACAAACACACGCAGCTTTAGATCCTCGTTGCCTTCTTCATCAACGAGGATTTTCACTTTATTAGCCGCACTGTCAGTAAAAACTAAGGTGTTGGCTAGCGGTGTTGTTGCACTATTCATTAACAATTAAATACCTAAATATACGTATGAACTAAAGAGGTTATCAGCCATTTAAGCCGGAATCAACATACTCATCAAGAATCTCATTAGAATCAACAGCTTGGGCTTTTTTAATGCCACTGGCTGCAATCGAATCTGACGAATCTTTAGTGTAGAGCAGGCCGCCATTAATTTGCGCACCCTTTACCATTTCTATCATCTGATAATGAACATCACCACAAACCACTGCATTAGCGGCCATTTCAACGCGTTTAGAGGAATAAACATTACCTTCGATGTTGCCATTAACAATAACAATCGGCGCGCAAACATCACCGTGTACTGCTCCGCTATTCTGGATACGCACTTGTGATACTTCACAGCCGGCCTCAACCACAATATTACCGCGGATGACGCCCTCAATTTCTAAACAGCCTGTAAAGCTAATTTGCCCACTAATTTCAGTGCCTTTAGCGATTAAAGTGGTGTTTT
>JABIQF010000108.1 GCA_018668095.1 Cellvibrionales bacterium | reverse complement strand
CGAGATGCACCCGTCGTGGTTAAGCTTCGCCGTTAAGCTTACGGCATTTTTTGGTTACTTTTTGTTGCTGTAGACAAAAAGTGACTGGCTGTCGGGCCACCCCCGACGACCTTGACTTTAAAACTCTAAAAAATTCGAAAACTAAAACTAAAACTAAGAATAAAGATAACACTCCCTCAGTAGATCCAACTCCCCCTCCGTCAAACCAATCTCATCCCGCAAATACCTATCCACCCCACCATACCGCGAATCTATCGTATCCATAGCCGCTTGCAAATAACTCGCCTTTACTCTCAAAATAATCGCTATCGCCTTCCGATTAAATGGACTCTTCTCTTTACCCTTAAGCTCATCGTCAACACCGCCATTCTCCGCATTATGACTTTGCGAATAATAACTCACCGCCCAACGCTCAACCTCTTTAGCAATATCAACATACTCATTAGTCCGTAAGTAATCCGCCATAATGCATTCAGACCTTACACCTAAAGCAGCCAGCATTAACAAACCACCAAAACCCGTTCTATCCTTACCCGCTGAACAATGAATAATAGAACCACTATTTGCATGCGCTATTATCGTATCAAACATTTTTCGATAACTGGATTGATGGCTAATAACCAAGTCACGATTAATATCTCGCATAAAATCATCAATGATGTCTTCATCAATATGATCATCATTCACGTATTCATTATTTAATGCAGAAAAAAGATCTGTCGCACTACCTGGAGAAATCGAAATAGAAGTTGGCTCCAACCCCTCGGGCAATTGACTAGGCTGTCTTTTCATTTCTTCAGCACGTCGAAAATCACAAATAGCTTGAATATTTAATTGCTGTAATGCTTGCTTATCCGCATTGGACATTTCACCCATATGACCGGTACGAAATAACTTACCCCATACAACTTGTCTACCCTCTGTCGTTAATTGCCCACCGTAATCTCTAAAGTTAGCGGTCACAGACATAGGTAACAGTCGCGGTGCAACTCTGAGGTGCTGCTCAACTTCCGCATCATTATCAACAAAACAAATAACTGGATGTGAATACGCATCCACAGGAAAACCAGTAGCAAGTTGTAACATGGCATAGGTTAGTTCAATTGACTGCTCACCCGCCTCAGCAAAAATAGATAACGGTATTGGATCGGAAAAATATTGTCCGGAAACCTGCTCACAACCTATTGAGTATTTATTTATATCAGTAGACGCGCACTGCCATAAAATCTTCCAACCCTCGGTGATTGGAATAAGAGTTAAGTCTATGGCTTTTAATGCTGATTGATTAAGGTCGATCATACTGTGGCTTCTATTATTAATCGTAATGTTATTAACTGTTTTATTTTTTATTAAAAATCGACGGCTTTGCTGCTTAAAATAACAATTAAGAGGATATACGCCAAAAATAATAATACGGTTTAAAGAAAAACGTTAATCAAAAAAAAACGCGCCAGACAACAAGGTCGGCGCGCTTTTATCGTATACCACATTTGAATTTTCGTCTTTAAGACAATCCTAAAACGGGATATCGTCATCCCAGTCATCACCACCAGCGGGTGCAACAGCGGCTTGAGGCTGCTGCTGAGGCGCTTGCTGCTGATACTGTTGCTGTGGTTGCTGCTGACGAGGCGCTTGCTGCTGGAACTGCTGACCACCACCTTGCTGTTGACCTCCGCCTTGTTGCCCTTCACCCATGCCACGGCTATCAAGCATCTGTAATTCACGCGCAAAAACATCGGTTGCATAACGATCTTGACCGGTCTGCTTATCTTGATATTTACGTGTGCGTAATGAGCCTTCAATGTAGACTTTAGACCCTTTGTTTAAATATTGAGCAGCGATTTCAGCTAAACGACCATTAAAGACAACACGGTGCCACTCAGTTCGCTCTTTTTGCTCACCGGTTTGCTTGTCCTTCCAGCCTTCGGAGGTGGCTATACTAATATTAGTGATAGAGCCGCCATCAGGGAAAGTACGAGTCTCGGGTTCCTGCCCTAAATTACCCACCAATATCACTTTATTAATGCCACGCGCCATAATCTCTCTCCGCTTTTACGGTTTATTTAAATTGGGTGACAATATATACGAATTGGATGCCCTTCTCTACAGTATTGAGAGACTATTCAATGTCTATTTTCAATCACCACCACTAGGCCTATCTTTTAGCAATAATTCGATCTAAAACACCGCTTAGCTTTGCTATCGCTGGCCGCGCTCTTTATACTTTCCGGTTTTGCGCTGCAGAAACATTGTCATAGCAAATCGTCCATTTAAAAAGAGATAACGACTGGCATTTCATCGTCTAAAACACGACCGAATATGAGCCGCATACTCGCTTGCGACGTATATTGACTATTAATCTAAGGCATCGATTAGTTTAAACATCTTTTACAAAGCATCTATCCGTCAATTCAATGCAAAACAGCTATTAAGGCAATGAATGACCTTAGCAACCAGTGAACTACCCCAGCGAAAAATACCATGGATAAAATAGTTGTACGCGGCGCCCGCACCCACAACCTCAAAGATATCGACATAGAATTGCCCCGCGATAGCTTTATTGTTATTACTGGTTTATCAGGGTCTGGAAAGTCGTCATTGGCCTTCGATACCTTATATGCCGAAGGGCAACGCCGCTACGTTGAGTCACTTTCTACCTATGCTAGACAATTCCTGTCCTTAATGGAAAAACCCGATGTTGATCATATCGAAGGACTTTCTCCGGCTATTTCGATTGAGCAAAAATCCACCTCGCACAACCCTCGCTCGACCGTAGGCACAATTACTGAAATTTATGATTACCTACGCTTACTGTTTGCCCGCGCAGGCACACCTCAGTGCCCTACTCATGATTTACCGCTAGAAGCACAAACCATTAGCCAAATGGTCGATGCGGTATTGGCATTACCCGATGGCAGTAAAGTCATGCTCTTAGCGCCGATCATTAAAGATCGCAAAGGCGAACACTTAAAGCTGTTTGATAAATTGAAACAAGAGGGCTTTGTACGTGTTCGTGTCGACGGTGAAATCTATGATATTGATGAAGTCCCCGTACTGAAGAAAAACTTTAAACACTCGGTTGATGTTGTCGTCGATAGATTTAAAGTGCGCGCCGATTTAAAACAACGCATAGCCGATTCATTTGAGACCGCTCTAGGCCTCGCCGAAGGTGTAGCCTGTATCGGCTTTATGGACAGAGATCCTAATGATGAATCCAGTAAAGATATTATTTTCTCAGCCAATTACGCCTGCCCTGAATGCGGCTATAGCCTCAACGAACTTGAACCGCGCTTATTTTCTTTTAACAACCCCGCCGGCGCCTGTCCTGACTGTGATGGCCTAGGCGTTAAGCAATATTTTGATCTTGAGCGCGTCATCCAATATCCAGATTCTAGCCTCGCCGAAGGCGCTATTCGCGGCTGGGACAAACGCAGCGTCTATTATTATCATATGCTGACATCATTAGCGGAGCATTTCGATTTCTCTATTGATGCACCCTTTAATACGCTCAGCAAAAAACACCGCGAAACTATTCTTTATGGCAGTAAAGAAGAGGTCGCTTTTTCTTACGTCAATGATCGCGGCGATACATTTAAACGTACGCATGCGTTTGAAGGCATTATTCCAAATATGGAACGCCGCTACCGCGAAACACAATCGCAAATGGTACGCGATGATCTAACCAAATTTATTAGTAACCAATGCTGCCCTGCCTGTGATGGCTCACGCTTAAGACGCAGCGCCAGACATGTATTTGTTAATGGTTCTAATTTACCTTCGATCACTGCACTGCCCGTCACAGCTGCCTATGAATACTTCGCTAAATTGAAGCTGCCGGGTAAACGCGGAAAAATCGCTGAAAAAATTGTTAAAGAAATTCACCAGCGTTTAGAATTTTTAGTCGATGTAGGTTTAAATTATTTAACCCTCGATCGAAATGCAGATAGCTTATCGGGCGGTGAAGCGCAGCGGATAAGATTAGCGAGCCAAATTGGCGCAGGCCTTGTCGGTGTTATGTATATCTTGGATGAGCCCTCTATCGGCCTGCATCAACGTGACAACGAACGACTATTAAAAACGCTGACACGACTTCGAGATCTCGGCAACACGGTAATTGTGGTTGAGCATGATGAAGATGCTATTCGACAAGCAGATTATGTTGTCGACATTGGTCCTGGTGCCGGCGTACACGGTGGTGAGGTCGTGGCAAAGGGCAGCGTCGAACAAATTATGCGAGCCTCAAAATCAGTCACTGGACAATATCTATCGGGTAAAAAATCAATAGCCTTGCCAGAGATGCGACACCCCGTCGATAAGAATGAGCAAATTGCTTTAACCGGAGCCACAGGTAACAACCTCCAAAACGTCGATATTAATATCCCTCTAGGGTTATTAACCTGTATTACCGGCGTATCGGGCTCAGGAAAATCGACACTCATTAATGGCACGCTTTATCCTGCTGCCGCAACAGCATTAAATGGCGCGACAACGTTAAAGCCAGCACCACACACCGCTATTGCAGGCCTCGAAAAACTCGATAAGTGTATTGATATCGATCAAAGCCCCATTGGCCGCACGCCACGCTCAAACCCTGCGACCTATACCGGTATCTTTACGCCAGTACGCGAGCTGTTTGCTGGTACACAAGAGGCACGAACGCGCGGCTACAAACCAGGACGCTTTAGTTTTAACGTCAAAGGTGGACGCTGTGAAGCCTGCCAAGGTGACGGCGTCATCAAAGTCGAGATGCACTTTTTACCCGATGTTTATGTTCCCTGTGATGTCTGTAAAGGTAAACGCTATAACCGCGAAACACTTGAAGTCACCTATAAAGGTAAAAATATTTTTGAAGTCTTAGATATGACAGCCGAAGATGCTTTAGTCTTTTTTGATGCAATACCTTCCATCGCAAGAAAGCTCCAAACACTGCAAGACGTTGGTCTAACTTATGTCAAACTGGGTCAAGCGGCAACCACACTTTCGGGTGGTGAAGCCCAACGCGTTAAGCTTGCTAAGGAATTATCAAAACGCGATACAGGTCGAACACTTTATATTCTTGATGAACCGACAACCGGCTTACACTTTGCGGATATACAACAGCTACTCACCGTACTCCACCACTTAAGAGACCGCGGTAATACTATCGTCATTATTGAACACAATCTTGATGTAATAAAAACAGCTGACTGGGTAGTCGATTTAGGGCCTGAAGGCGGGAGTGGTGGCGGACAAATTATTGCTGAAGGAACGCCAGAAACGATCGTTAAACAAAAGCAATCTCATACGGGTAAGTTTTTAAAACCGTTACTTAATATGCCAACAACAAAAAAGCCAGCAACCAAAAAAGCTGCGGTTAAGAAGCCTGTCGCTAAAAAGACAAGCATCAAGAAACCCGCAGCAAAAAAGGCAAAGAAGTAACCGCTTACTAAGCACAACCTTGCTCAAGTTAGGCGACAAGGAATGTCGTCTCAGATTTTTTGGCGCTATACATAGCTTCATCAGCAGCTTTTAAAAGCTGCTCAGAGCTAGAACCATTCTCTGGATAACGCGCAATACCTATACTACACCCTACTTGAATTGATTCACCTGAATAAGTGATTGGCTGAACTAAAGCAGAACAAACACGCTCAGCAAAAACACTTAAATGCTCAGAAGATAAATTATCACCATCGACAATCACAGCAAACTCATCACCACCAATTCGCGCAACCGTATCAGAAAGGCGAACCACCTCTAATAAACGCGCAGCCATTTCTTGCAATACAAAATCGCCAACCCGATGACCTAAATCATCATTTATGGGTTTGAATTTATCGAGATCAATATAGAGTAATGCGACTTCACAACCATTTCTGATCGAACGATTTATGGCTTTATCAAGTAAGTCATCGAACATCATCCGATTATATAAACCGGTTAACGAATCATGGGCGGCTAAATACTCATAACGAACACGCTCTTCATCACGCTGTAGTCGCAGCGAATGATACATTCTATTCGTTGATGACATGATGGCAATCAGCATAACAAAGGTCACCATCCAATTAGCATGTAAATGAACCATGCGGTAATTCATATCCATATACAAAGGTAATTGAATAGCTTGCTCACCAATCCATGTAGCTATCCAATAGGCCGCCACTGTCAGCAAACCGACAACCAATCCAGGTTTATTCCCCAATAAAACATAAGCAATCAAAATAGGAACAACTAATAGAGGAAAGATCGGAGACAATTCAATACCGCCAGTCAGCAATATCGACAATGAAATAGACGAAAATAAAATGACAACCAGAAAATAACTATTAAAAACAAGATGACCAAAAAAATGAAGATTCAACATGCCCAGCGCCATAGCCGACGCGAGCAGCAACGTACTGAATCCAGCGAAATTTCTCGATGAATGACTCAACTCTGCAAAAATGAAGAAATACACCGAACTGACAACAAACGCCAATAGCGCTGCTAATAAAATAAAACATAAAACGCGTGCGCGATATAACGTTTCAAAATTAGACGCTAATTTAATACTGATCAAATGATCTAAATCCATAACCACTTTACACCTCAGCTTTCGTTACTGAAAAACAAATCCATCCCAACAAAACACCTCAAATAAGAGTTCGTTATGCTGCTATCACTTGAATAGAATTATTTTTATTACGCATGAGATCTTTTGGTATCCAAGAACGCGAAAAGTAAACCTAATACATAAAAACGTTATGGAGAGGTGCAATGTATAACAGTTGATAATAGCTCATATGTGAGCGAAGGATAGATTGAGTTGGCATTAAAAGAAATTACAATAGGCATTTTTGAAATAAAAATACAGACACAAAAAAGCCGAGACAAGCTCGGCTTTTTTAAACAACTAAATACTATTCAGTGTCAAAATCATCATCAAAATCAAGAGCATCATTTTGTGGACGATCAACTAGCTCGACATAAGCCATTGGCGCTTTATCACCGGTACGAAAGCCACATTTCAAGATGCGGATATAGCCACCAGGACGTGTGTCATAGCGAGGGCCAAGTTCAGTAAATAATTTACCAACAACATCCTTACTACGAGTTCGATCGAAAGCTAAACGACGGTTAGCAACACTATCTTGCTTAGCTAAAGTAATCAAAGGCTCAGCAAAACGGCGAAGCTCTTTGGCTTTAGGCAATGTTGTACGAATCATTTCATGCTCAACCAAAGAATTGGTCATGTTGCGAAACATCGCTTTACGATGTGATGCATTTCTATTGAGCTGTCTGCCAGTATGACGATGACGCATGGCAAGGTTTCCTGTAAATACTAAAAAAGTTGAACGTAAAAGAACTCAGTTATAAAGCGAAAAGCTATTAAGCGAGAATTTTATCGTCGTTACGTAGACTTGCTGGTGGCCAGTTATCAAGGCGTAAACCTAATGATAATCCTCTAGACGCTAGCACATCTTTAATTTCTGTCAGTGATTTCTTACCAAGGTTAGGCGTTTTTAACAGCTCAACCTCTGTACGTTGTACCAAATCACCAATATAGTAAATATTTTCTGCTTTTAGGCAATTTGCCGAACGTACAGTCAATTCTAAATCATCAACTGGACGCAACAAGATAGGATCAATCTCTTCTTCTTGCTGTGCAGGCTCAAGTTCTTTTTCGCCTTCAAGGTCAACAAATACTGCAAGCTGCTGCTGAAGGATAGTCGCCGCGCGACGGATAGCTTCTTCAGAATCTAAAGTACCGTTAGTTTCTAAATCAATAATCAATTTATCAAGATCAGTTCTTTGCTCAACACGCGCGCTGTCTACAACGTAAGAAACACGACGCACTGGGCTGTAAGAAGCATCTAACTGTAAACGGCCAATCGCTTTTGATTCTTCATCGTCAGTTTCACGAGAATCAACTGGCTGATATCCACGACCCGATGTTACTGTCAATTTCATTGACAACTCACCAGTACCATTTAAGTGAGCAATAACATGATCAGGATTTTTAATTTCAATTTCATGGTCAAGCTGAATATCGCGTGCCGTTACAACACCAGGACCTTTTTTATTCAAAGTTAGAACAGTTGAATCGCGATCATTCATGATCACAGAAACACCTTTAAGGTTAAGCAATATTTCAATGACGTCTTCTTGAACACCTTCGATAGCACTGTATTCATGTAATACACCATCAATTTCAACATCACTGATAGCTGAACCAGGCATAGAAGATAAAAGAATTCGACGTAAAGCATTCCCTAGAGTGTGACCAAAACCGCGCTCCAGCGGCTCCAACGTAATTTTTGCTCGCGTTTCGCTGAGCTCTACAACATCGATAAGACGTGGTGTTAGAAAATCGCTGCCTGCACTTAGCATATCGTTACCTGTAATTTGATAAACTGATTTCTGGACTGTGTTTCTACATAAAATGAATGAGGAATACCTCTAACCCATTTCTTTACTCGCAATTTAACTTAGCTGTTTATTTTCTAGTACTGCAGCAGAGAATCTATAAATAAATGCTCTGAGTTCCTAAACAAACAAATAAGCTTAACCGTGAGCGTGGCTTGCACCTATAACGGCAAGCCACATAGAAACCACGCTTATTACTTAGAGTACAATTCGACTATCAAGCTCTCATTGATCTCTGAGGGTAAATCGGCACGCTCTGGCGCTGATTTGTAAGTCCCTGCAAAACTACTTTCGTTGATATCAATCCAATCAACGTGACCGCGTTGCGCTGCTAACGACATAGCCGCTTGAATACGCAATTGCTTCTTCGCTTTTTCACGAACAGATACAACATCGCCGACCTGAACTTGATAAGAAGCGATATTAACGACTTTATCGTTAACAAGGATTGAACCGTGAGACACAAGCTGACGAGATTCAGCACGGGTCGCACCAAAACCGATACGGTAAACAACGTTATCCAACCGACCTTCAAGCATCTGAAGTAAGTTTTCACCAGTTGCACCTTTCTGCTTAGCCGCTTTCTTATAGTAATTACGGAATTGCTTTTCAAGCACTCCGTAAAGGCGTCTAACTTTTTGCTTTTCGCGTAACTGAACACCGTAATCAGATAAACGACCGCGACGAGCACCGTGCACACCTGGCACAGCTTCGGGCTTACATTTACTGTCTAATGAACGAACACCACTCTTTAAGAAGAGGTCGGTACCTTCACGACGGGCTAATTTACAGGTTGGGCCTAAATATCGAGCCATAATGTTTGATCCTGCGTGCTACTGATTCTATTAAATTCGTAATAAAAGACTGCCGAGCTAATCAGCAATTTTCTAATCTGTTTAAACTCTACGTTTCTTCGGTGGACGACAGCCATTGTGTGGAATTGGCGTAACGTCAGTAATACTATTGATGTTGTAACCACAGCTATGCAATGCACGAACTGCTGACTCACGACCTGGACCAGGTCCTTTTACTTCAACATCAAGGTTTTGCAAACCGTATTCTTTAGCTGCATTACCCGCACGCTCAGAAGCTACCTGCGCAGCGAAAGGCGTACTTTTTCGAGAACCACGAAAACCAGATCCGCCAGCAGTTGCCCATGAAAGAGCGTTACCTTGACGGTCAGTAATCGTAATGATCGTATTATTAAAAGACGCATGGATATGCGCGATACCATCAGCAACGGTTTTTTTGATCTTTTTACGCGTGCCTTGAGAACCCGGTTTTGCCATCTGTCTAACTTCCTGCGTATTTCGCTAAGAGAATATGTTTAATAAACCAATCTTACTTACGGATTGGTTTTCGCGGACCTTTACGAGTTCGCGCATTAGTTTTTGTTCGCTGACCACGTAATGGCAAGCTTCTACGATGACGAAGACCGCGGTAACAACCAAGATCAAGCAAACGCTTAATGTTCATTGATACTTCACGACGTAAATCGCCTTCTACAGATAATTTCGCTACTTCAGTTCGAAGATTATCGACCTCAGCTTCTGTCAACGCACTGATTTTGACAGCAGGATCAATACCTACAGTCTTACACAGATTTTGAGCAGAAGTTCTTCCGACCCCATAAATATAGGTCAGTGCGATCACTGTGTGCTTATGATCAGGAATGTTGACTCCGGCAATACGGGCCATTAAAACTCTCCAAAAATGGGCTATAGTGTTTAAACAGTATTTAAACAATTAGGTGATTAAATAACCCATTTAATGGGTCAATTAAAGCCTAATTGGCTTGTGTTTAGTCCCATATAACATCGACTGATGATTTTGGGCTAATGAATAGAGAAATTGAAACCTCTATACCACAAACTAAAAAAACAAAAAAGCTAACAATATCAATGAATTAAGTATTAAATCGACCTAATTCACCCCTTAATTATCTCGCTACACTCAACACTGCAAAAAAGGCGCGGTAGGATACCCCTCACACGTCAAAAAATCAATCACAGTTCGAGCATAAACAGTATCAATTAACCCTGACGCTGCTTATGACGTGGTTCTGCACTACAAATAACTCGAACCGCACCTTTGCGACGAATAATTTTGCAGTTACGGCAGATCTTCTTAACCGAGGCACGCACTTTCATAACAATCTCCAATTTGGCTTAGATAGACAAAATACGTCTAGCTGCCACAACTATTTGGGGGTTAAACCGCTACCGCCAAAATTCTTTAAATTAGCTTTCTTCATTACCGAATCATATTGATTCGACATCAAATGAGACTGTACTTGTGACATGAAATCCATCACAACTACAACAACGATTAGCAAGGAAGTACCACCTAGGTAGAAAGGTACATTCGCAAAAACCTGTAAGAACTGAGGCATTAAACATATGCCAGCCATATACAGAGAACCAAACATTGTTAGACGCGTTAATACGCCATCAATATATTCTGCAGATTGTTTACCTGGGCGAATCCCTGGGATAAACGCGCCTGAACGCTTCAAGTTATCGGCCACTTCATCAGGGTTAAACATCAACGCTGTATAGAAGAAACAGAAGAAAATAATAAACGCAGTAAATAACAATACGTTAAGCGGCTGGCCCGGGCTTATATAGAGCGCTAACTCTTGTAACCACTCACCACCTGCACCACCTGATGACTGACCAAACCACTGGGCAATCGACGCAGGAAACAACAAAATGCTCGAGGCAAAAATTGCTGGGATAACCCCGGCCATATTAACCTTAAGCGGTAAATGGCTGGTTTGTGCTGCAAATACTTTACGACCTTGTTGACGCTTGGCGTAGTTAACAGTAATTCGACGTTGACCACGTTCAATACGAACAATAAAGAAGATCAAGGCTACAGCTAAAAACAATACACCGAGAAGCAATAACAGGTTCATTTCACCTTGTCGCGCTTGCTCAAGTGATTGGAATATCGCTGCAGGCAAACCTGCGACAATACCCGCAAATATCAATAAGCTAATTCCGTTTCCAATACCGCGCTCTGTTACTTGCTCACCAAGCCACATCATAAATACGGCGCCGGTGACTAAAGAGATAACCGCTGGTAAGTAAAAACCCATACCGGCGACATAAGAAAGGCCTTGGTTAGCGAGTCCAGCTGACATGCCTGCCGCTTGAACTAATGCTAAAGCAACGGTTAGATAACGCGTGTATTGCGTGATCTTACGTCGACCTGACTCACCTTCTTTCTTAAGCTGACTGAGATGGTCACTGACCGAACCCATAAGCTGCATAATAATCGAGGCGGAAATATAAGGCATGATACCCAATGCCAATATACTCATGCGTTCTAGTGCACCACCAGAAAACATGTTAAACATATCCAGAATAGTACCTTCATTCTGGTTGAACATATCGGCTAAACGATCTGGGTTTATGCCAGGAACCGGTATATGTGTTCCAATCCGGTAAATGATGATCGCCAACAATACAAAGCGTAAACGAGCCCAAAGCTCACTAAGGCCTGATTGTGCGTTGGGAGATAATCCGGGCTTTGCCATAATCTTGTTTCTTAAATCGCTGAGCTTAGTTCATAAATAATGGCATCATCCGACACCATTACCCCTACTACTCTTCTATTTTGCCGCCAGCCGCTTCAATTGCTTGACGTGCACCTTTAGATACGCGCAAACCTTTAACGGTAACTGCTTTAGTAATTTCACCTTGTAAAAATACTTTAGCTTGAATGATGTGATGACCGACAAGACCAGCAGCTTTAAGCGCGGCTAAATCGATAACATCAGCGTCAATTCGGCTTAGCTGACATACACGTACTTGATCGCTAACGCGGCCGATACGTGATGTGAAACCGTATTTAGGTAAACGTTTCTGTAAAGGCATCTGACCACCCTCGAAACCTGGACGAACACTACCGCCAGAACGAGACTTTTGGCCTTTGTGACCACGGCCACAAGTTTTACCTAAACCACTACCAATACCGCGGCCAACACGTCTTGCGCGGTGACGTGCACCATCCGCAGACTTAATTGTATTTAATCGCATCAACTCGCTCATTATACTTCTTCCTCGACACTCACAAGGTAGTGCACTCGATTAATCATGCCGCGGTTTGACGGCGTATCATCAACGGTTACAACGTGATTAATACGACGCAGACCCAAACCCCGTAAACAGGATTTATGCGCTTTCAAACGGCCCGCACTGCTGCGTAACTGTTTGACTGTGATGGTTTTTTCACTTGCCATGAGTCTAAACTCCGATCACTCACCAATTGCACTTCTGACTAAGTCAGATTATGCAGTAATTTCTCCAACTGACTTTCCACGTTTTGCCGCAATATCATCGGGCGAACGCATATCAGTTAAACCTTTGATTGTTGCACGTACAACGTTAGCTGGGTTCGTTGAACCGTAACACTTAGCTAAAACGTTATGAACACCTGCAACTTCTAAAACAGCTCGCATTGCACCACCGGCGATAACACCAGTACCTTCAGATGCAGGCTGCATATAAACTTTTGAAGCGCCGTGATTTGCACGAACTGGATACTGCAACGTACCGTCAGTTAGTTGAACACTGACCATATTACGACGTGCAGATTCCATCGCTTTTTGAATCGCTATTGGCACTTCACGCGCCTTACCACGACCAAAACCGACTTTACCATTACCATCACCAACAACTGTTAGTGCTGTAAAGCCGAATACACGACCACCTTTAACTACTTTTGCAACACGGTTAACCTGAACCAGTTTTTCCTGCAGGCCTTCTTCGTTGTCTTTGTTTTGCTCGTTAAACGCCATACCGATACCCTAGAATTCCAGACCTGCTTCACGCGCGGCATCTGCCAACGCTTTTACTCGACCGTGGTATTTGTAACCACTACGATCAAAAGATACATCGCTTACACCCGCTGCTTTAGCGCGCTCAGCTATCATTGCACCAACAGCTTTCGCTGCATCAATGTTACCGGTGCTACCACTGCGAAGTGATGCATCAAGTGTCGAGGCAGTTGCCAAGATTTGATCACCATCAGCAGAAATAATTTGCGCATAAATATGTCGAGGCGTGCGATTAACACTAAGACGATTAGCGCCTAGATCTCGCATTTTTACTCGACTACGACGTGCTCGTCGTATTCTGGCAATTTTTTTGTCACTCATCTCAAAACCTTTATCGTACGTGTTTCAAACTATCTGCATTGCCAGTTAAGTAAACAACTAATTAACTGACCTAAAATTATTTCTTCTTAGCTTCTTTACGACGAACATGCTCATCAGCGTAACGAACACCTTTGCCTTTATAAGGCTCTGGTGGTCTAAAAGCACGGATCTCAGCAGCAACTTGACCTACAGCCTGCTTATCAATGCCCTTAATAACAATCTCTGTTTGACTCGGCGTTTCAGCAACGATGCCTTCAGGTAAATCGTAATCAACCGGATGTGAAAAACCGAGTGTTAAATTTAATGTTTTACCTGTTGCTTTAGCACGATAACCAACACCGTTTAACTGAAGCTTTTTCTCAAAGCCTTCATTAACGCCAGTAACCATGTTGCTAACTAGAGAGCGAATCGTGCCAGACATTGCACGTGACTCTTTGCTGCTATTACGTGCAGCGAAAGTTAACACGCCATCACCAAGCTGAACTTCAACCAAACTATGCACAGCTAGCTCAAGTGAACCTTTGCCACCTTTAACTGCAAGTGCTTGACCGTCAAGCTTAACCTCAACACCCGATGGGAGTGAGACTGGATTATTTGCTACTCGAGACATATCAATTTACCTAAATATTTCTGACCGCTTTACGCTTAGTACCAGAATTCTTCTATTACGGATAACGGCACATGCCGAATAACCCGCCAACACACCGAATTAAAATACGGTGCAAATAACCTCACCACCAACACCAGCACTACGTGCCTGCTTGTCAGTCATAACACCCTTGCTTGTAGAAACAATAGAGATGCCTAAACCGTTACGTACTTTTGGTAGCGACTCTGAACCTGAGTAAGAACGCAGACCAGGACGACTTTTACGATGAATCTCTTCGATAACAGCGCGACCTTCATGGTATTTCAAGCCAATTGATAACTCAGCTTTTCCACCATTTTCAGAAACATCAACAGTCGAAACAAAGCCTTCTTGCTTAAGCACATTCGCAATCGACACTTTAGTCTTTGAAGACGGCATACTTACAACCGTTTTCTCAGCCATTTGAGCGTTACGAATTCGAGCCAACATATCGGCGATAGGATCTTGCATACTCATAATCATTCTCCAGCCTAAGCTACTTATTAAGCAGTCGGGCCACAAACCAAATTTAACTAACTATTCTTTTTAAACTACCAGCTTGCTTTAACAAGCCCTGGTACAAATCCGTTCATTGCGGCTTTACGCAATTTGTTACGGCATAATCCAAACTTACGGTAAACACCGTGTGGACGACCCGTAATCTGACAGCGACGACGCTGACGACTAGCACTCGCATTTCTTGGCTGCTTTTGAAGCGCCATTTGAGCTTCCCAGCGATCTTCATCGCTAGCATTTTGATCAAGAATAATTGCTTTTAAAGCTGCACGTTTGGCTGCATATTTTGCAACAGTTTTTGTACGCTTCTCTTCACGCTGTATCATTGATTGTTTAGCCATCAATCATTGCCTCTAAATCTTTAAAGATTCTGCTTTTAATTTACTAAAAAACTTATGTACGAAACGGAAAGTTAAAGGCTCTAAGTAATGCTCGCCCTTGGTCATCAGTTTTCGCTGTGGTTGTGATTGCGATATCTAAACCGCGAATCGCATCAATTTTATCGTACTCAATCTCAGGGAAAATGATTTGCTCATTAACACCCATAGAGTAGTTACCACGACCATCAAAGGATTTTGCATTCAAGCCACGGAAATCGCGAATACGTGGAATTGAAATAGCGATGAGACGGTCTAAAAATTCGTACATGCGCTCACGACGCAATGTCACTTTACAACCAATCGGCCAATCTTCACGAACTTTAAAGCCCGCAATCGATTTGCGTGCGCGTGTGATAACAACCTTTTGACCAGAAATCTGCTCAAGGTTAGCAACCGCGTGCTCAAGGATCTTCTTATCGCCTAACGCTTCACCAACACCCATATTCAAGGTGATTTTAGTAATGCGTGGAACTTCCATCACGTTATCTAGACCCAACTCTTCTTTCAGTTTTGGGGCTAATTCAGTGTTGTATATTTCTTTTAATCTCGCCATTTTCTGCGCCTAATATAGCTATTCAGCTAATACTCAAATGTAATCTGAATCAGTCAACAAGCTCGTTGTTGGATTTAAAAAATCGTACTTTTGTGCCGTCTTCTACGCGAATACCAACACGGTCTGCCTTATCAGTAGACGAGTTATATAACGCAACATTAGAAGACTGGATTGGCGCTTCTTTTTCAATGATTCCGCCAGCAACACCCGCCTGTGGATTAGGCTTAGTGTGCTTCTTAATCATGTTGACGCCAGCAATTAATAAACGGCCATCATCCATAATACGCGTAACTTTACCGCGCTTGCCCTTATCTTTACCGGCAATGACAATGACTTCATCTTCACTTTTGATTTTGTTCATATCTCAATTTTCTTCGTATGCATTAACAACGTGCTAATTAAATTAAGGCAGCCTTACAATAACCGGCTTATAAAACTTCTGGCGCTAGAGAAACAATTTTCATAAATTTCTCGTTACGCAATTCACGCGTTACTGGTCCAAAAATACGTGTACCAATAGGCGCTAGCGTTGTGTTCAACAACACAGCTGCGTTATCGTCAAAACGAATAATCGAACCATCGGGACGACGAACACCTTTCTTAGTTCTTACTACAACAGCATTCATCACCTGGCCTTTTTTGACCTTACCGCGTGGAATCGCTTCCTTAACAGTCACTTTGATGATATCGCCTACTCGAGCGTATCGACGATGAGAACCGCCCAAAACTTTAATACACATCACTCGACGCGCACCACTGTTATCAGCAACTTCCAAATAACTTTGCGTTTGAATCATTGTCTAGCTCCAAAACCTTCTATCGCTTGCAGTCAAATGCAGCAAGACGACCTAAAAAACGTATTTAATTAAACTTCAGATGCTTTTTCAACGATCTCTTGAAGCATCCAAGTTTTTGTTTTTGACAAAGGACGTGACTCACTAATAGCCACTAAATCGCCTTCGTTACATTCATTCTTTTCATCGTGCGCATGCAGCTTGGTAGAACGGGTAATGTATTTACCGTATAACGCGTGCTTAACACGACGCTCAACCATAACAGTGATGGTTTTATCCATTTTGTCACTGACAACTCGGCCAGTGATTTTGCGTACGCTGTTTTCTTGATCCGCCATTACTTACGCCTTCTTCGACTGTTCGTTCAATACTGTTTTAATACGTGCAATGGCACGCTGATTAGTCTGCAGCAAATGCGTTTGTTCTAACTGGCCAGTCGCTTTGCGCGTACGCAAACGAAACTGCTCTTCTAACAAACCGTGCAGCTGCTCATTTAACTGCTCTGCCGACTGCTCTCTCATTTCACTTGCTTTCATTACATTACCGTCCGCTTAACAAAAGTGGTAGGTAGTGGAAGTTTGGCCGCAGCCAATGCAAACGCTTCACGCGCCAACTCTTCAGACACACCTTCTACTTCATAAAGTACTTTTCCAGGTAACACTTGAGCTACCCAGTATTCAACATTACCTTTACCCTTACCTTGACGTACTTCTAAAGGCTTTTGAGTAATAGGCTTATCAGGAAACACGCGTATCCAGATTTTTCCGCCACGTTTAATATGACGAGTCATCGCGCGACGCGCTGCTTCAATTTGACGAGCGGTGATTCGACCACGGCCAGTCGACTTTAAGCCGAACTCACCAAAGCTAACCTTGCTGCCGCGATGTGCGAGACCACGGTTTCGGCCTTTCTGTACCTTGCGGAACTTTGTGCGTTTAGGTTGTAACATCAGTCTTAACTCTTAGTCCGTAATCTATTGGTTGCTGCCAGCTGATTGCTCAGGCTGTGCCAACGTATCTAATACTTCGCCTTTGAAAATCCAGACTTTAATGCCTAAGATTCCATAGGTAGTTAATGCTTCATAAGCTGCATAGTCGATATCTGCGCGCAAAGTATGAAGTGGAACACGACCTTCACGGTACCACTCACTTCGTGCGATTTCAGCGCCGCCTAAACGACCACCAACTTGAACTTTAATGCCTTCAGCTCCAGCACGCATTGCATTTTGAACAACACGCTTCATGGCACGACGAAACATAACGCGTCGCTCTAACTGACCAGCAATATTTTGCGCAACAAGTTTCGCATCTAAATCAGGCTTGCGAATCTCTTCAATATTTATGTGTACAGGAACATTAAGCTCTGCAGACAATTCTTTACGCAATTTATCAACGTCTTCGCCTTTTTTACCGATAACAATACCGGGGCGAGCCGTATGAATAGTAACTCGTGCAGTTTGTGCAGGGCGCTCTATAACAACCTTGCTAACTGAAGCGCTTTTAAGCTTTGCTTCAATCAAATCACGAATCTTGAGATCGCCAATTAAGCGCTCTGCGTAATTCTTGCTTTCTGCATACCAAACAGATGAATGCTGTTTAGTGATTCCCAATCGAATGCCTGTTGGGTGGACTTTTTGACCCATATGGTCTCTCCAAACTTGCTGTATTAATCAGCCACGTTAATTGTTATATGACAAGAACGTTTTAAAATACGATCTGCTCGACCCTTGGCACGCGGCTTAAGACGCTTCAATGTTCGACCTTCGTTTACAAAAATACTTGATACTTTCAACTCATCAACGTCAGCGCCTTCGTTATGCTCAGCATTGGCAATCGCCGAATTAAGCAACTTAAGCACAAGATCAGCAGCTTTCTTATTGCTGAACGTTAAAATATCTAGAGCATGTTCGGCGCTTTTGCCACGGATTTGATCCGCAATCAATCGGGCTTTTTGAGCCGATATAGTCGCACCTGATAATTTTGCTGAAACTTCCATCAATCTAACCTCTAGCTCTCAAGCTTAACGCTTGGCTTTTTTGTCTGCTACATGCCCACGATAAGTACGTGTGGGAGAAAATTCGCCGAGCTTATGCCCAACCATATCTTCAGTAATAAATACCGGCACGTGTTGACGACCGTTATGAACCGCAATCGTCAAGCCAACCATATCCGGAGAAACCATTGAACGACGAGACCATGTTTTGATCGGTCGCTTCTCGTTCTTCTCATTGGCTATCTCAATCTTCTTCATTAGATGAAGATCGATAAATGGACCTTTTTTCAGTGAACGTGGCACGCTTCTTTCCTCTTAACGCTTACTTAGCTTTGCGACGACGGATGATTAAATCATTCGTGCGCTTGTTTTTACGGGTCTTATAACCCTTAGTTGGCATTCCCCAAGGAGACACAGGATGACGACCACCCGAAGTCTTACCTTCACCACCACCATGCGGGTGATCAACCGGGTTCATAGCAACACCACGAACCGTTGGACGAATACCACGCCAGCGTGAAGCACCAGCCTTACCCAACGAGCGAAGATTGTGCTCGCTGTT
>JABIQF010000065.1 GCA_018668095.1 Cellvibrionales bacterium | reverse complement strand
TAGAGTTTCACTCAGTTAGCTGAATTAGCGATTGTGAGCGTTGTATGAACCGTTGTATGAGCATAGTGGGAACATAGTGCAAGCATAGTGGGAGCATAGTAACGCGACTGAGAGATATTGACGATATTGGTTTTAGAAAAGTGTAATCAGTGGCTGTTTTAGGTGGTGGATAAGCCAAAAAGGCAGTGTATACTTAGCGCCCGAAAAAAACAGACAGGTAAAAATCACAGTCGTATGCAAAAGTTTCTGATATTTGTTTCTGAACAATGGTTCTTGATCACATTACTGGCTGCAGCGGTTGCATTGCTGGCTTGGTTAGAAAATCGACGAGCGGGCAAGAGCCTCTCGCCTCATGCTCTCACGACTATGGTTAATCGTGATGCTGCCGTTGTGATCGATCTTCGTGATAAAGCCGATTTTGATAATGGCCATATCGTTGATGCAGTTAATCTGCCGTTTTCGAAGTGGCAATTACAACACAATGCCGGTGGTAAAACGGATTTACAGCAATACGGTGACAAGTCGTTAGTCTTGGTTTGTAAAATGGGCCAGCAATCATCGTATGTCGCTAAGCGTATTCAAACCGAAGGCGCGCCAGAGGTTTATCGTTTGGCCGGTGGTTTAATGGAATGGCAAGGCGCTCAAATGCCGTTGGTGAAATAGTGATGTCAGATTCAAAAGTACTGATGTATACCACGCGCAACTGCCCTTATTGTGTAGCAGCACGCGACTTATTAGACGCTAGGTCGGTCGAGTATACTGATTTAGCGGTTGATGGTAATCCAGAATTGCGCGCAGAAATGTCTCGTTTGAGCAATGCACGCACCGTGCCTCAAATTTGGATTAACGACAATCATGTAGGCGGTTACACAGAGCTTGCGGGCCTAGAACGCAGCGGTAAGTTAGATTTACTGCTAGGCTCTAGCTAATATAAGCTAAGATAAAAGAGTGCTTTAGTGTTCTCTTGCTAATAGATGCAATAGCAGAATTGAAATAAAGAACTGAAGAATTGAATGAAAGAGCAATAGGATGTTGCTCTGTATAAATAGACGTATGGACGTGCAAGAGTTTAGGCGTAACAACCTACTTATAATTTAATCGCCTAGCGCGTAACAACGAGGTAAATCATGGCTGAAAATGAAAACGAAGCGACAGCGGCAAGTGCTGCAGATGCGAGTCCACAATTTGCGGTACAGCGTACTTACATAAAAGACTTTTCTTTTGAGACACCTATGGGTGTTAAAGTTTTTACTCAGGCTTTTCAGCCAAAAGTAAAAATGGATGTGAATACACGCGGCAACAAAGTCGGTGATAATATTCATGAGATCGTTTTAACGATTACAATTACTGCGCAGGTTGAAGATGAAACTGCATATTTAATTGAGTTACAACAAGCGGGCATTTTTGCTATTACGGGTTTTGCTGATGAACAGCTTCAACATGTATTAGGCGCGGTTTGCCCTAACTTCTTGTTCCCGTATGCACGTGAAGCGATTGATAGCATGGCCGTTAAAGGTGGCTTTCCTCCTTTATCATTAGCGCCAATTGATTTTGATGCGATCTTCCGTCAGTCTCAAGCAACTGCTGCAGATTCAGGACAGTCAATTAATTAATTGACTGTTTAGGATTGCTGAAAAAACGTCTTATATTGCTATAAGGCGTTTTTTTTTGCTTATGTTAATCAAATAGCCCTCTCAAGCTATCAATGGTTTGCTGGCCCTTAACGGCATTAGCAGCGCCACCATCACCGTCACTAAAGCCGATTTTCTGTAAATCATCTGCGGGTAACTCGAACAAAAACCGACTCGATTGGCACTGTAACTTTTCACCAAATTGTTTACGATTCCTGGCCGAGGTTAGCGTTAAGGTTTCCTGCGCCCGCGTAATGCCCACATAAGCTAAACGACGTTCTTCATCGATGTTGTCATCTTCAACACTATTGCGATGCGGCAAAATCTCTTCTTCAAAACCCATAATAAAAACATGAGGAAATTCCAAACCCTTCGATGCATGCAATGTCATTATCTGCACTTTATCATCAGCTTCCTCTTCTGATTGCTGATCTAGCAGGTCACGCAATAAAAGTTTCTTAATCACTTCTTCTAAGGGGGTGTGCTCTTCTTCTTCGGCTTCACCCACTTCAGCTACGTCATCACTGGTATTTAATAACCCCTTATTCACTGAGTCGAGCAGAAAAAACACGTTTTCCATACGTCGTTCTGCCATGGCTGTACTGCTACTGTTTTGATGCAACCAGCCTAAATAATCAATATCATCAACCATTTCGCGAACCGCCTTCATAGCAAAGCCGTTATCAACTTGACGTTGTAGGCCGCTAAACCAATCGCCGAGTTTTTTGAGTCTGGCATGGCTGGCTTCAGGCATAGATTGCTGCAAACCTATTTCATTAATCGCTTCAAAAAGACTGCATTCACGTTTAGTGGCATATTGGCCAAGCATCTCTAAGGTGCTGGTACCAATTTTTCGCCGCGGAACGTTCACAATTCTCAAAAAAGCAGAGTCGTCATTTGGGTTAACCAATACGCGCAGATAACACATAATGTCTTTGATTTCGCCGCGCGCAAAAAAGGAGGTGCCACCATTGAGATGGTAAGGCACTTGTTTCGCTTGCAGCTTTAACTCTAATAACTTCGATTGATGGTTACTGCGGACTAAAACGGCGAAATCTTTAAAGCGCGCGGCTTGCTGAAGCTTTTGCTCAATAATTTGGTTGGCTATTCGCTCCGTTTCGGCATCTTCATTGGCAACTTGTACTACCTGAATACAATCACCTAAGCCTTTTTGGCTCCATAATTTCTTGTCATAAATATGCGGGTTATTATCAATAAGTTGGTTAGCTGCACGCAATATCCGATTGGTCGAGCGATAGTTTTGCTCTAATTTAACCACCTTTAAACCCTTAAAATCAGCCTCAAGCTGGACTAAATTCTCGGGGTTAGCGCCACGCCACGAATAGATCGATTGGTCATCATCGCCAACCACCGACAGTCTGCCGCTATCACCCACCAGCATTTGAACTAAGCGATACTGGCTGGTGTTGGTATCTTGATATTCATCGACTAATAGATAGCGAATTTTGTTTTGCCAGCGCTGGCGAACTTCTTCATTATTTTCAAGAAGTTGCACAGGCAAAGTAATAAGGTCATCAAAATCAACAGCGTTATACGAAGTGAGTGCTTGCTCATATCGTCTGTAAAGTTCTACAATTCTAGCCTCTTGAGGACTTTCGGCAGTGCCAACCACAGCTTCAGGCGTTTGACAGCTGTTCTTCCACTGGGAGATTTGAGATTGGCAAAGGTCGACTAAATTAGCTGCAGCATCGCTATGATCAAGTAATAATTCTTTAAGCAAGGCTTTGGTGTCTTGATCATCAAAAATAGAAAAACCGGATTTACGGCCTAGGGCGCGAATTTCTCGTTGGATAATCTTTAAACCTAAATGGTGAAAGGTACAAACGGTTAGACCTCGGCCAGAGCTGCCGGGTAATAAGCTTCCAACGCGCTGTTTCATTTCTCGCGCTGCTTTATTGGTAAAGGTGACGGCGGCAATATGGTTTGCACGATAGCCGCACTGTAATATCAGCCAAGCGATCTTTCGTGTAATCACGCTGGTTTTACCACTTCCAGCACCCGCTAATACCAGCAATGGGCCATCGATATAACGAACGGCTTCTTTTTGCGCAGGGTTAAGATGGCCAAGAATATTGGCGGCTTCAGTGTTGAGTGTCTGAGTGTTGATGTGAGTCGATCTACCTAAGTCAAAAAGTGAATGCTTACAATAGCAGGGAAGTTAGTCTCGCTCTTAAAGCTAACGCCAAAATTTAGTTGAGCAAAATCGCTAAAAAAGGGTCTATTAACAGAGCGGAAAATGTAAAGCCGTAGTTTATCAGGCATTGGCAGCTGAGACTAAGAAAGAAGCGCATAAATCCGCTTGGTATCGCTTATAAATAAACTAAAAAGAGTGCTTCAAGCCAGAAAAAGTACCTGAAAAACAACCCTTTGGTAATGGCAGAAACCCATTTTTTGACCTAGTATTTAAAGATAAGTAAAAGTTGATCACAATTAACACACATTACTGGATCTGTTAGTGATTCTCTAAGCGCTAAGATTCTCTAAGCTCTAAGATAGTAACGCGGAAAGCGTTGGTTGGAACACCCTATATGCAAAAACCGATAATCAGAGTTTTATTGATCAATGCGCATAGCGATCAATACGTAGATATGGCCAAGCTGCTTGACGCCATTTCTGTGTCTGATTATGAGATGACTTGGTGTGCTGATTATTCTCATGCGCTCGAGGCAATGTTAGCCCCTATCCATGATGTGATTTTGCTCGATTATGAGCATGCACCGCATATCTGCGAAGAGTTACTCCGTTCAGCCAGCGCTCATGGTTGCACCACCCCTATTTTATGTCTAACGGCAACGGTTAATCCTGAGCTTGATCGTGCAGCTATTAAGGTTGGCGCAGCCGATTATTTAGTTAAAAATCGTCTTGATGTCGACGTGATTGAGCGAACCATCCGTTACGCAATTGATCGTAAAAATGCTGAAACTGAATTGGCTCGATTAGCCCATTACGATGCATTAACCGGTATTCCTAACCGACTACTGTTCAACGACCGTTTAGATCGCGCCTTACAGCGTGCCGATCGAGGTGATTCACCGTTTGCGCTGCTGTATTTAGATCTTGATGGTTTTAAAGCCGTCAATGATGCCTATGGCCACGATATGGGCGATAAGCTCGTTCAAGGTATTGCTGAACGTTTAAGCCAATGTATTCGTCGTACCGATTCGGTAGCGCGTATTGGGGGTGATGAATTTACCGTCTTGCTTGAAAAGACCACCTCTACCAATGACACCGTTACCATTGCCCAAAAAATTATTGATGTGATTACTGAGCCCTTTGATATCAATGGCCAGCAAATGCGTGTGGGTAGCAGTATAGGTATTGCTGTTTATCCTGAGGCGGGTCGTGATGCGACAACATTAATTAAGCATGCCGATATGGCGATGTATGAAGCCAAAGCTATGCAAGGATCTAACTACCGATTCTTCACAGCAAAAATGAATAGCGAAGCGGTAGATCAGAGCCGTTTAGATTTAGAACTGCGAGCGGCTATTAGTAATGATGAGCTAGCTCTGTTTTTTCAACCGCGTGTTTCATTGCGCACTGGAAAAATTGTTGGTGTTGAAGCATTGCTACGATGGCATCACCCAGAGCGAGGTATTCTATTACCGGGTGAATTTATTCAGGCGGCCAAGCAGCTAGGTTTACTTGAGCCCATAGGGTATTGGGTGCTTAATCGTTTGTGTCTTGATATTGCAAAAATGGATGCGATGAAAATTCCGCCATTGCGTGTCTCCTTAAATGTTGCGCATGAACAATTTATGGCGCCGAATTTTGTCAGCACTGTTGAATCTATTTTATCGAGTATGGGCACCAATGCTTCACGTTTTGAATTTGAACTCGCCGAATCAGCGGTTGTGGCTAATCTCGATGACATAGCCGATGATATGATACTGCTAGAAAAGCAAGGTATTCGTTTTGCCCTAGATGGTTTTGGAACGGGTTATTCATCTTTGCCGCAGTTACAGAAATTACCGATTACAACTTTAAAGCTCGATAAAAGTTATGTGCAAAAAGTGACAGCCGATAAAGACAGCGCCAGTATTGTACGTGCAATGATTTATATGGCGCATGGTCTTGAATTAACGGTTGTCGGTGAAGGTGTTGAAACTGAAGAGCAGAAAGCCTTTTTGGTTAAAAATCGTTGCGATCATTTGCAAGGTTTCTTTTATAGCGAACCCTTATCGTTTGATGACTTTACCCGATTGTTAAATACCGAAGGCACCACAGCACGTCGCACTTACTTATCTGTCGTTGATAAATAACTTTTAACTCTTCATCCTATTCTCTCCTATTATTCCCATACTCTTTTTTCTATCTTGCCATTATATTTTTTTATCTAGCTGCCTATAAGCTAACGCTTCTTTTAAGTGATGTATTTGTACTTGTGTCTGAGATTTTTCATAAGCAGTATCAATAAATTCTAAATCAGCAATGGTGCGACCAATTCTTAACAGACGATGAAACGCTCTTGCCGATAGGCCTAACTTTTCTATTGCCGTGCTTAGCCATTCAATAGCCTCCTCTTTAATCCAGCCATCATCAATTAACTCGCGTGAAGAAAGCTGGGCATTCATTTTTCCACGGCTATTAGCCTGTAGCTTTTGCGCTTTTAAAACGCGATCACAAATAGTCTGACTGGTTTCATTCACCGTGGTTTTTTTAGTCATCATATTCACGGGTAGTCGAGTGACACTCACATGCAGGTCAATTCGATCGAGTAAAGGGCCCGATAACTTTGAACGATAGCGCTGTATTTGATTAGGCGAGCAACTGCAGTTTTGTCGCGTATCACCCAAAAATCCACAAGGGCAGGGATTCATTGCTGCAATCAATTGAAACTGTGCAGGGTATTCCACTTGCTGTGTGGCTCGTGAAATAGTGATGCGGCCAGATTCAATAGGTTCGCGCAGCACCTCTAATACTTTACGATCAAACTCCGGGAGCTCATCTAAAAATAAAATGCCTTTATGAGCGAGTGAAATTTCTCCTGGTTTTGGATTGCTACCACCGCCCACCATAGCTACTGCCGATGCCGTGTGATGAGGATTTCTAAAGGGCCTTTGTCGCCATTGGGTTGTCGAGTTTTCTTTACCTGCTAACGAATGAATAGAGGCGACCTCAATTGCCGAAGAGTCAGATAAGGGCGGAGAAATACTAATAAGTCTTAATGCCAACATGGTTTTTCCCGTGCCTGGCGGGCCAATAAAAATAAGGTTATGGCCACCGGCTGCGGCTATTTCTAATGCGCGCTTAGCTTGCGGCTGGCCAGCAACGTCAGACATATCAAAAGCGTTAGCATTTTGATGCTGAGGTTTATCTTTAATGGTGAGTGGCAGTGGCTTATTATTATTTAAATGGGCACAGACCTCTAAAATATGATTCGCAACAATGGTTTTATTTTTAAGGGGCAGCGAGGCTTCTTCGATATTAGCGGCAGGCACTAAAGAGATGCGTTGAGGGTCGGCTGCGATTAAGGCAGGGATTAATCCTGTCGCGTAGCGTAATTGGCCAGACAGTGATAGTTCGCCAATAAATTCATAGTGTGAGAGTAGGTCTTTTGATAGTTGATCCGATGCCGCTAAAATTCCCAGTGCAATGGCTAAGTCGAATCGACTGCCTTGTTTAGGTAAGTCGGCCGGCGCTAAGTTGACGGTAATACGTTTAGAAGGGAAATCAAAATGAGAGTTAATAATGGCGCTTCTAACGCGATCACGACTTTCTCGTACGGCGGCTTCGGGTAAACCGACAATTGTAAAAGCGGGAAGCCCATTTGAGAGATGTGTTTCAACGCTAACGAGCGGTGCATCGATACCAAGATTGGCGCGAGAAAAGGTGAGAGCGAGTGCCATAATTTTTCATCCTTGAAAAAGGTGTAATCATTCGATTAAAAGCGTTAATCATCCATGGTTAACGCCGCTATTGTCTATTTAGTCGATTATCATGTGATTTTACGAATCACCGTTCTTTTTAAGTGCATCAAGTTCAGCTTCTAAGTCCGCTGTTTTTTCTTGCAGTCGTTTTAAGAGTGCAAGATGCCTATCAAACTCTTCTCTTGTCACTAGATCGAGCTTACTAAAGCTTGCTTCAACTAACGGACGCAGATTTTCTTCAAACTCAGAGCGTACTTTGGCCACATTAGTGGGCAATAAGCTGGCAGCTTGTTTTAAAAAATCACTGACTACAAATTTTTCTGACATGGTATTCACTACTTTATGTTGGATGCACTGTGCGGAGTGGTCACTGTTAAAGAACCATCCTCATAGTATTTCAATGCTTAACAAAATGCACCATTGCGTAGCGTCTTTTCAAAAAATAGCCGAATTTAATAGCAGCTTAAAATCGTCATGAATTCAATAAAGAATAAAAGACAGTGAGAAGCGGCAATGACATCGACTAAATCTAACGTTTCCCGTTAGAACCAATCCTTTCTTTATGAAATATAAAAGCATGCACCAAGTAGGCAGCTGATCGCACTCAACTGGTGCGCATTAGAGAGTTATTTATCAGTCAGTTAAGAGTTTAATACTGAAAATAATCATAAGCCTATGTTTTATATGGAGAAAATTTTATTTGGCACGGCGCATGCAAAAGTGTGGGAAACGAATTTATTTTTTCGCTCTAAAAAAATAAGTCGCGTAAGACTCATTCCTGAATTCGTTTAACAATATTAGGGGAAACATAATGAAATTGATTACTGCAATTGTTAAGCCTTTCAAGCTAGACGACGTAAGGCAAGCATTGTCGGATATCGGTGTTCAGGGCATAACCGTGACTGAAGTTAAAGGTTTTGGTCGTCAGAAAGGACATACCGAATTATATCGTGGTGCAGAGTACGTAGTAGATTTTTTGCCAAAGGTTAAAGTTGAAGCAGCTATATCTGATTCAATCGCCGATCAAGCAATAGAAGCTATTACAAAAGCCGCTAACACTGGAAAGATTGGTGATGGCAAAATTTTCTTAACCAGTATTGAACAAACTATTCGTATTCGCACCGGTGAAACAGGCGATGAAGCGCTTTAAGCTTTTGAGTCTTATTTTATGACTTGTCTTTTAAAGACGCGATCGAACAATAAAGTTAACAAGAGGTAAATAACGTGGAAAACAATATATTTGAACTCCAGTATGCAATGGACACATTTTATTTTCTAATATGTGGTGCATTGGTAATGTGGATGGCAGCTGGCTTCGCAATGTTAGAAGCTGGTTTAGTACGTGCAAAAAATACAACTGAAATTCTCACTAAGAACGTCGCGTTGTTTGCGATTGCTTCTACCATGTATCTCATTTGTGGTTATGAGTTCATGTACGACGGTGGTTTCTTCCTAAGCGGCACTGCCGGTGCGGTTGATCCAGCGGCAGTACTTGCTGCATCTGCTGAAGCAGGGTTTGCAGATATGGGTGAATACTCACCAGCATCTGATTTCTTCTTTCAGGTTGTCTTCGTAGCAACAGCTATGTCGATTGTATCGGGCGCGGTTGCAGAGCGAATGAAGCTTTGGGCCTTTTTAGCGTTTGCAGTTGTTATGACAGGTTTCATCTACCCAATTGAAGGTAGCTGGACTTGGAATGGCGATGCAGTTCCTTTCATCGGTGAGCTTTCTTACTCGGATTATGCGGGTTCTGGTATTGTACATATGGCCGGTGCAGCAGCTGCATTAGCGGGTGTATTAGTATTAGGCGCACGTAAAGGCAAATACGCAGCAGACGGTACTGTTCAAGCTATCCCTGGTGCAAACTTACCTTTAGCAACATTAGGTACATTCATCCTTTGGATGGGTTGGTTTGGCTTTAACGGTGGTTCAACGTTGAAATTAGGCGGAATCGAAGTAGCTAACGAAGTAGCAAACGTATTCTTAAATACTAATGCTGCTGCTTCTGGTGGTCTTATTGCTGCATTAATCGTTGCACGAATCGTGTTTGGTAAAGCGGATCTAACAATGGCACTTAATGGCGCGCTTGCGGGTCTTGTTGCTATCACTGCTGATCCTGCTAGTCCTTCTCCATTAATGGCTACAATCATTGGCGGCATCGGTGGCATCATCGTTGTTGGTAGTATTGTATTCTTGGACAAAATCAAAATTGATGATCCTGTTGGCGCTATCTCGGTCCACGGTGTTGTTGGTCTTTGGGGTGTGTTCGCGGTATTACTTTCGAATGACGGTGCTAGCTTCACGGGTCAGTTAGTTGGCGCGTTGGTTATCTTTGTTTGGGTATTCGTGACTAGCTATATTACTTGGACCATCATCAAGGCAGTTATTGGTGTACGTGTAAGTGAAGAAGAAGAGTACGAAGGTGTCGATATTTCAGAATGTGGTATGGAAGCCTATCCTGAGTTCGGAACTAAATAAGTTATCTGTTTTAATTTGATAGTTTAGAAAGGGGCGCTTAATGCGCCCCTTTTTTTATATGGTTTTTTTTGGGGTGGGGTTAAGGTCAAGAGCGTCGGGGGTAGCCTGAGTGCTAATCCGATACTCTTTTTTTAAATTAGTTTGTTTAAGTTTTCTATTAAGACCGTCGGGGTGGCCCGACATGCCGGTCACTCTGTGAAACGCTTTATTCTGATTTTTTGCTTCTTTTTTATAGTTTTAAGTTCAAGGTCGTCGGGGGTGGCCCGACAGCCAGTCACTTTTTGATTCGCTTCGCTCACCCTTCGGGTCGCCCTTCAGGCGCTGCGC
>JABIQF010000066.1 GCA_018668095.1 Cellvibrionales bacterium | reverse complement strand
CTTGCATTCTGAGCAATCAATACTAGCAACTTACCAGAAATATACTGTCGTTTTTGCCGATTCATAGAATTAATGCTTAACGCAACCGTCGTTGTCTATTATCATTGCCATCCGTTTACACAGGCTCACATTTGAATAAAGGATCCAATCTCCATGTCAGAAACGATACATCACCGCTTAATCATCCTTGGCTCTGGCCCTGCCGGTTATACCGCTGCCGTTTATGCTGCTCGCGCCAATCTTAACCCTGTTCTTATTACTGGTATGGAGCAAGGCGGACAATTAACAACAACGACTGATGTCGATAATTGGCCTGGTGATCCTGATGGCGTTCAAGGTCCCGATTTAATGGTTCGTATGCAAAAGCATGCTGAACGCTTTGATACCAATATCATTTTTGATCATATTGAAGCGGTTGATATGAATCAGCGCCCCTTTATCCTAACCGGAAATAGCGGCGTCTATAGCTGTGACAGCCTCATTATTTGCACCGGCGCATCAGCTCAGTACTTGGGCCTTCCTTCTGAAGAAGCATTTATGGGCCGAGGCGTTAGCGCCTGCGCCACCTGCGATGGATTCTTTTATCGCGATCAAAAAGTAGCCGTTATTGGTGGTGGTAACACTGCTGTTGAAGAAGCCTTATATTTATCGAATATCGCTTCTGAGGTGGTTTTAGTGCATCGTCGCGACAGCCTACGTTCAGAAAAAATATTACAAGATAAGCTGTTTGAGAAAGCCAAGAACGGTAACATCACTATCAAGTGGAATCACACATTAGATGAAGTGTTAGGTGATGCAACGGGCGTAACCGGTATGCGTATAGCTGCTACCGATGGCTCAGGCACTGAAGATATCGATTTATCAGGCGTATTTATAGCCATAGGTCACAAGCCGAATACGGGCATCTTCAATGATCAACTCGATATGAAAGATGGCTATCTAACCATTAATAGTGGCGCGCAAGGTAACGCGACTCAAACATCAATACCTGGCGTTTTTGCTGCGGGCGATGTAGCCGATCACGTTTACCGTCAAGCCATTACCTCAGCAGGATCTGGCTGTATGGCTGCACTTGATGCTGAAAAGTTTTTGGATGATCTAGCTTAGAATACACTGCTTAAGTTCATTAGCTGGCTTTGATGAGCCAGCTAATGATGAGCCAGTTTATGATGAACCAGCTTATGATAACCATCTAATGCATCATCAAGAATAATAAAAACACATTAACAAAGCGGCGTTATCAAAAAAACGACGCTAAGAAAAAAGCGGCGTTTACAAAAAGGGAGCTCCGATTACCGAGATCATCTAATTTATGTCGCAACAACAGTCTACTGATAATTCGTTTCCTCCTCTGGAATCTGCACTAGCAGATCCTGATGGACTATTAGCAGTAGGCGGAGACCTAAGCTACGAAAGGCTTACAAACGCCTATTCGCTCGGTATTTTTCCTTGGTTCAGTAATGACCAACCCATCATGTGGTGGTCACCCGACCCTCGTGCCGTAATGCACCTCGACTCGCTGCACCTTTCTAGAAGCTTAAAAAAGAATATGCGGCAAAAGAACTATCAATTAACGGTTAATCGCGATTTTGAACAAGTGATTCATAGTTGCGCCGATGTTTGCCGAAGCACAAAAAAAAGCGAAGATGCTGACGATGCACAAGCTGAAGAGACGCAAACTGAAGACACACAAAATGAAGACACGTGGATTACTGATGATATGCTTGAAGCCTATATCGCTATGCACCATCACAAACAAGCTCACTCGTTTGAAGTTTGGGATGGCGACGAGCTCATTGGTGGTCTTTATGGCGTAGCGACCGGCGTTGTTTTTTCTGGCGAGTCCATGTTCCACCGCCGCACAGACGCATCAAAAATCGCTTTCGCATTAACCTGCATGCAAATAAAAAAATGGGGCTATGAATTTCTCGATTGCCAAATCATGAATCCACACTTAGAAAGTCTTGGTGTAACGACGCTATCGAGAGAGCAATTTAAAAAAAGCCTTCCCGGCTACAGCGAGAAAAAACCTTCGCTTGATATCAATGCATGGCAAGCACTGGATTGGGATAACAGCTATGAATTGGCCAATGCATTCACCGATGCGCAGATAGAAAAAATATTATGAGCGTACTCTCAAAATTAAAAGTTTTCGCTACTAAACCTCATCCCTGCAGTTATCAAGAGGATAAAGAAGCGACGACCCTTTTTATTGACCCTGAAACAGAACTCAATGAAATATCCTATCAAGATCTAACTGAAATTGGCTTCCGCCGTTCAGGTACACACTTTTATCGACCGCATTGCCAGAGTTGTAATGATTGCATTCCGGCCAGAATTCCCGTCAATACATTTACACCTGCACGTAGACAAAAGCGCATCGAAAATAAGAACAAAGATTTAACCGTTCAAGAAGTAGTATCAATTACTAGCGAAGAACATTATCAACTCTACGCCAGTTATATTGAGCTGCGGCATGATGATGGCGATATGTATCCGCCTACGCCCGAGCAATATGAAGAATTTTTAGGAAAACAAACCCGCTTTAGTCGTTTTACCGAGTTTCGCCTTAACGGCATATTGGTGGCCGTCAGTATCAGAGATAATCTAACAGACAGCTTCTCTGCTATTTATACCTTTTTTGATCCAGAATATTCGAGTCGCAGCTTAGGTAGCTTTGCTGTTTTATGGCTAATTAGTGAGGCTAGACGTGAAAAGTTGGATTACGTCTATTTAGGCTACTGGATACGCTCATGCAGGAAAATGTCCTATAAAATCGACTATCGCCCCATAGAACTTCTCCTCAATAATCGCTGGCAAACGCTAAATTAGTAGTTGTAATTACTTATCTTTGATTCTGCCTGTTATTTAGGGCAAAATGCGCGACTTCGCGAGCATTAGGCCATAAAAAGACCTAACGCCGATAAATGAAAATTGTTGGAATACACTTAGAATGGCAAAAGAAGAGAATATCGAGTTTGAAGGCGAAGTGATCGACACACTGCCGAATACTACTTTCCGCGTTAAACTGGAAAACGATCATGTCATCACTGCTCACATCTCGGGCAAGATGCGTAAAAACTACATCCGAATTTTGACTGGCGATAAAGTGAAGGTTGAAATGACGCCTTACGATTTAAGCAAAGGCCGTATTACCTTTAGAGCAAGATAGATAATTTATTGGGTGGCCGACATATCGAGCCGCCTTTTTTGTCTGTTAAGTTAATTCGTTGGCAAAGAACGCTCTGTTAAAGAATGTGTTTTTAAAGCTAACGCTTTGAGTTTTATTAAGACGGGTTATTTTAGCCTTTCTTAAAACCTCAATCTTCAATCTACGCTTATAAACGTCTACCTTTCAAAGAATAAACGCTTCGCGAACTAGCCCTCATCATCATTTAATGGCGCTTGCGGCTTAATCTTTTTCTTTAAAGGACTGCGCCCCTCTTTCGAACGGCCATCATCAGAACTCGACTTCTTTGACGCCACACGTCGCTTACCAATATTCTTTTTATCTCTATGACGCCCCTTGCCTTTATCGTCGCCATCTTTCGACTTTTTCTTCTTAGTACCCGCCGCTTTTCCTGAGGCCTTCACTTTCTTCGGCCCTTTATACTTAGCTTCTAGGCCTTTAATTTTTCTTTGATCAAACCGCACCCGTAAATAGCGCTCAATGCTCGACATTAAATTCCATTCGAAAGCGCTAATCAACGATACTGCCAAACCTTCTTCACCCGCTCGGCCTGTTCGACCAATGCGGTGAGTGTAATCCGTGCCATTGCGTGGCATATCATAGTTAATAACGATATCAATGCCTTTGATATCTAAACCACGTGCAGCAACATCTGTGGCGACCACAACATTAATATTGCCGCCGCGTAGTTTGTTAACCGTATCTTTCCGTTCATCCTGACCCATATCGCCATGTAACAAACCGGTTCTTAACTTTTCTGTGCCCGATGAGCGATAACGTAATAAACCGCATAGGCGAGTAGCTTGTGCACGCGTATTACAAAAAATAAGCGCCTTTTCAAATGTCTGCTCGGCAAATAAACCATCAAGTAATCGGTCTTTATGATCGCGATCATCCGCTAATATAATTTGCTGCACAATATTACTGTGCTGTTCACGTACGGTATTCAGCTTAATAATTTCAGGATCAACAAGAATATCTTGAGTGATTGCACTAAACGCTTTATGCGTTAACGTCGCTGAAAAAAGCATTGTCTGACGGGGCTTTTTGCAGTTATTAGCAATTTTTATTACATCAGCACCCAAGCCTAAATCGAGCATGCGATCGGCTTCATCAAGCACTAATACTTCGATGTCTTGTAAGTCGGTACTGCCGTGACCAATATGCTCGGCCATACGACCTGGTGTGGCAACAATAACCTCTGGATTCTTACGAAACATAGCCTGTTGGTACTTAAAGCTATTACCACCAATAATCAGGCCCGTTTTAATGTGCGAGCAACTGGCAAATAAATCACATTGCTTGACGACCTGAATGGCTAGCTCGCGAGTAGGTACCAATACCAATGCGCGTGTACCGCTATTATCAACGCGTCCAGACTCAGCAGATTTTTGTAGCAGGCGATGCAGCATTGGCAATACAAACGCAGCTGTTTTACCACTGCCTGTTTCTGCTCCTACCAATAAATCTTTTCCTGTTAGACCAACCGGTATGGCAGCCGCTTGCACAGGCGTAGGCTCTTCATACGCCGCTTTTTCTAAAGCCTGCATTAAGCGAGGATCAAGTGGAAAACCAGAGAATACGGAATCAGACAAGGTGTGGCCTTATAGTTAGAATTAGGTAAACGTGCTTTGCTAAGTTAACACTTCAGCTTATTAATTTTGCTAATCTGATAAATCAATGATTAACAACCAAGCAAAGTGATTGCAATAAGAAATGGTGCGCCTGGCAGGACTCGAACCTGCAACCCTCGAGTTCGAAGCCCGATACTCTATCCAGTTGAGCTACAAGCGCAGCGGCCGAAATTGTAATGGATCCCTTTGGTGGGCGCAAGAAAAGCTCCGCGCAGCAATTGTTTATATTGCAGACTATTTATGCATAAGGGTTAGCATTAGGGTCTGGATACATCAACGACACTTTAGCTTCACCACAGGTGTCACGAAGTTTCTCAATCAGCGCATCACTAGGTACTACTCGCCAATCATAGCCTAGCTTAATTTCAGTTGTCGCATTCGGACTGGTATAGCGAATTCTTAACGGGCAATTCCCCCTACCTGAAAACTGAAAATCTTCGGTTAAAATGGTCTGCAATGATTTTAAGAGGCCATTACCAAAATCGCTTTCATCCAGCTCTAATAACAGCGCCTGAGCATGTCTCTGTCTCGCATCGGCTAAACTGTAAACGCTATTAACACGCACGCTTAGACCGCCAGTGTAATCATCTTGACGCACTTCACCTTCAACAAAAATAACGGCATCTTTAACCAATAAATCACGCGCTGATTCATAGGCCTCAGAGAATAATGACGCTTCAATTCGACCAGTACGATCATCTAATGTTAAGAATGCCATAGTATCGCCACGCTTATTCTTCATCGTGCGCATGGCTATAATCATGCCTGCAACGTTCTGCTTACCCTTACCGACTTGCACACCTTTGATACGGCGTTTAACCATGCGTTTTAATTCATGCTCATAGGCATCAATAGGATGGCCTGACAAATACAAACCTAAGGTTTCTTTCTCACCTAATAAGCGTTTTTGGATATTCCAAGGCTTTGCCGATTTAAAGTCGCGGTATAAATCATCGGCATTGGTATCGGCGAGCTCGCCAAATAAATCAACCATACCCACATCGGCATTTGCGGCACTTTGCTCCGCGGCTTTTATCGCTTCGGGTAGCGCGGCTAATAACACCCAGCGCGCTTCTCCTAAAGCATCAAAAGCACCACTTTTAATTAGCGCTTCCAACGCGCGCTTATTCAATTTTCTTGCATCGGTACGACGACAGAAATCAAACAAATCGGTAAAGGGCTTATCTTGTCGTGCTTCAAGAATACTCTCTACAGGACCCTCACCTAAACCTTTAATCGCACCTAAACCATAGACCACTTGGTTTTTTTCATTAACACTAAATAGATACTGACCGTCATTCACATTCGGCGAGGTGTACTCAACGCCAATATGACGACACTCATCAATTAGCGTGACTATTTTGTCGGTATTTTGCGATTCAGAACTTAATACCGCCGCCATAAAAGGCGCTGGGTAGTGCGTCTTTAACCATGCCGTTTGATAAGACACTAATGCATAAGCAGCCGAATGCGATTTATTAAATCCGTAGCCGGCAAACTTTTCCATCAAATCAAATATGTTTCGAGCTAACTCTTCGCTATGACCTTTTTTAATTGAACCCGCAACAAATAACTCACCTTGTGCGGCCATCTCTTCGGCTTTCTTTTTACCCATAGCACGACGTAATAAATCCGCCTCGCCCAGTGAGTAACCCGCCATTACCTGCGCTATTTGCATTACCTGTTCTTGGTAAAGAATAATTCCGTAAGTGGGCTGAAGAATAGGGATTAAGCTGTCATGTTGATACTGTGGATGCGGGTAAGCCAACTGTGCTCTACCGTGCTTACGATTAATAAAATCATCAACCATGCCCGACTGCAACGGCCCCGGTCTAAAGAGTGCCACGAGTGCAATAATATCTTCAAAGCTACCGGGCAACAGTCGCTTAATCAGATCTTTCATGCCGCGCGATTCTAACTGGAATACCGCGGTGGTATCTGCGCGCTGCAATAAATCAAATATGGTTTTATCATCAAGAGGGATTTGAGTAATATCAACCGGATCTTCGCCTAACGCTTTGCGCTGGCGATTGATAATAACCAACGCCCAGTCAATAATCGTTAGAGTTCGCAGACCAAGAAAGTCAAACTTAACCAAGCCAGCTTCTTCAACATCATTTTTATCATATTGGGTAACAAGGCCTTCACCGGTTTCATCACAGTAAAGCGGTGAAAAATCAGTGAGCTTAGACGGCGAAATAACCACACCACCGGCGTGTTTACCGACATTACGTGTCGTGCCTTCAAGCTGTAAAGCCATGTCCCATATTTCTTGACCATCGGCATCATCCGATAAAAACTGTCTAAGTGATTCTTCTTGCTCAAACGCTTTCTCTAACGTTATACCGACTTCAAAAGGAATCATCTTCGAGAGTTTATCGGCTAAGCCATAGGATTTACCCTGCGCACGCGCCACATCACGTACCACCGCTTTCGCCGCCATGGTACCGAAAGTGATAATCTGCCCTACTGCCTCACGACCATAGGTATCCGATACATAGCGGATAACGCGATCGCGTTTTTCCATGCAGAAATCGACATCGAAATCGGGCATCGACACTCGTTCGGGGTTAAGAAATCGCTCGAACAGTAAGTCGTAAGCTAATGGATCTAGGTCTGTAATTTCCAGCGCATAAGCGACCAGAGAACCCGCACCCGAACCTCGACCAGGCCCAACAGGAATATCGTTTTGTTTCGCCCAGCGGATAAAGTCCATAACGATAAGGAAGTAACCAGGAAAACCCATTTGCAAAATTGTATCGACTTCAAAGTCGAGGCGTTCACGATACTCTTTTTGCTTGGCAGGAAAATTTTCACCATTCACATCAAACAGTTTAGCTAAACGGGTATCCAAACCTTCGTGAGAGACTGACCGAAAAAAGGACTCTTGTGTCATGCCTTCTGGAATGGGGTAATCAGGTAAATAATATTTACCCAACTCAACTTCTACATTACAACGCGCAGCAATAACAACCGTGTTCTCTAACGCTTCTGGTATGTCCGAAAACAACTCCGTCATTTCATCAACGGTTTTGACGTATTGCTCTTCTGTGTGTTTACGCGGACGACGAGGATCATCTAAGGCTCGCCCCTCATTAATACATACGCGAACTTCATGCGCTTCGTAATCTTCGCGATACATAAAACAGCAGCTGTTAGTAGCAACCACTGGAACACCCGCTTGCTCTGCTAACTTAACAGCAGCATGCAAATGGGTTTCATCGTCAGGTCTATTGAGGCGTTGAATATCAAGATAAAAACGATCACCAAAAACAGCGGTCCAGCTATCTAAATGACGACGTGCTATATCAGTTTTACCCGTCACTAAGGCATGACCAACATCACCTTCTGCCGCGCCCGATAAGGCAATTAAACCCTCGGATAATTCGAGTATCCAGCTGCGCTTAACACTGGGGCCACGCAGACCCTGCCCCTGTTGGTAAGCAAGAGAAATTAACTTTAATAGGTTTTTGTAACCGACTGAATTCTGGGCAAGCAGTGTAATTGTATAAGGTGTCTGATTATCATCATCAGTCACCCAAGTGATATCAGCACCATAAATAGGCTTTATACCACTACCAAAAGCCGACTTTTGAAATTTAACTAAACCGTAGAGATTATTTCGGTCTGTTAGCGCCATGGCTGGCATGTCCAGAGCAGCCATACGTTTGACCACCGATTTTATTCGCAGTAATCCATCCGACAATGAAAATTCGGAATGGCTACGAAGATGGACAAACGGTGCAGTCATATTTAAAGCTTATCAATTTATCTGGGTTTAAAAAGCGGGACTTAATGCTGTGTAAAGACGCTTAGTTTACTACAAGCAGACAAATTTCAGGAGTGTTGAAACGCATATAGCGCTAGATTTTTATTATGTTTGTTCCAGCACCGCTCTAACAGGGCCAAAGGTGGTGCGATGCTGTTCAGTGACGCCATATTGAACAATCGCCTCTCTATGCGCTGCCGTAGGGTAACCTTTATGCTTATCAAAGCCATACTGCGGGTAATCACGGGCTAAGGTCAGCATATCGCGATCTCTTGTGACTTTAGCAATAATAGACCCAGCACTGATACAAGCGATACGCTGATCGCCTTTAACAAAGGCCTGTGCAGAATACATCCACTTGGGCACTCGATTACCATCAACCACCACATGCTCGGGCTGAACCGCTAATAATTCGACGGCTCGCTTCATAGCCAGCATCGATGCCCAGAGTATATTGAGCTCATCAATTTCGGCAACGCTGGCGCGACCCACCGCAACCGCTAAGGCTTTTTGATGAATCTCATCAAAAAGCAGCTCACGTTTTTTTTCACTGATTTTTTTGGAATCAGCCAAGCCTTCAATGGGCTGGTTTGGATCTAAAATAACCGCAGCAGCGACAACATCGCCGGCCAGTGGCCCTCGGCCCGCTTCATCAACACCGGCTAATAAATCACCCGAATAATGGATGTCAGGCTCTTCAAAGATCATCATTGATCACCCTTGGCTCACAGCCCGCAAGTTGTAAGACAACGGACGCCGCTTTTTCACTGGCATTTTGAGCAAGCTGACCATGTAATTGTCGAAAGGCGTTTTTAACTTCGGCAGCTAAAGCCGGTTGCTCAACATAACTGAGCAAGGCTGAAGACAAAGTCTCAGCCGAAATATCATGTTGAATAAATTCTTGTACATAGGCTTTGTCGGTCAGCAAATTAGGCAATGCAACATAATCGACTTTAATCATGCGCGACATAATGGCATAACTTAACGGCGCCAATCGATAAGCGACAACCATAGGCTTGCCTAGCAGAGCGGCTTCAAGTGTTGCCGTGCCCGATGCCAGTAATACTAAATCAGACATTTGCATGCAAAGCTGGGATTCACCACGCGTCAACAAAATACGCTGTCGTATTAAATGAATATCTGGCTCAGACAAACGACTAGCTAAGACTTCGTAAAGCGCCTCAGAAGCTGCGGGAATAACAAAGCGCATATTCGGCTGACGCTGTAAACAAGCGGCAATCGTTTCCATAAAGACGTCAAGCAGCGCCTGGACTTCACTCGAGCGACTGCCCGGCATTACGCAAAGCAAAGGCCCTTGTAGCCTAAAGTCTTTTAATTGATTAGAAAGTTCAGATTCGCTAACTGGCGTATCAAAAGATAATTGCTCAGCTAACGGGTGGCCGACAAAAGTCGATTTAATATCATGCTGTTTAAGAAAATCGACTTCAAAAGGCAGCAGTGATAAAACATGATCAACACTTTTTCGAATCCCTTTAACTCGTCCTTGTCGCCAAGCCCAAACCGAAGGACATACATAGTGACAGGTAGGAATGCCTTTCGCTTTCAGCTTACGCTCTAACGCAAGGTTAAAGTCCGGCGCATCAATACCCACTACAACAGCAGGTTTATGCTCTAAGAAATGTGCGAATAAACGTCGACGAAGTGTAAGAAGTTGCGGTAAACGTTTGAGTGGCTCGACTAAGCCCATAACCGAAAGCAAGGCCATGTCATCAAGCGTTTTAAAGCCTTCGGCCTGCATGTTGACACCACCAAGACCAACAAACTCGGCATGCGGATACTGAGCTTTAATGGCCCGAATTAAACCTGCACCCAGTAGATCACCCGATGCTTCTCCAGCAACAATACCTATGAGTAATGATTTACCGTTATCCGACATTAAACAAACACTCAACTATTTCAGCTCTATTGATGAACCTAGCAAAAAAAAGGTATCTCTAGCTTAACGTTGACCACAAAAGAAAAAGTGACCGCAACGTTAATGGCAAACACTAGCTACGAACAATACCGCGTGTTGACGATTCAATTGAATCAACAAATACAGCAATGGAAGGTGACTCGGCAATCATTGGCTTTAGCTGCTCTACGGCATCGCTTAAACTTAACTTTCTGCGATAAACAATTTTAAAGGCCTGCTGTAATTTTTTGATCTCATGGTCAGAAAAATTACGACGACGCAAACCTTCTATATTAATCATTTTAGGTGCAGCAGGATGACCGTCGGCAAGTACAAAAGCTGGCAAATCTTGTGACAGTCGACTCATCATACCAAGGTAACTGTGTGCGCCAATTTTGCAGTACTGATGTACTCCGCAATAACCACTAATAATGGCCCAGTCACCCACATGCACATGACCAGCCAAAGCAACGTTATTAACCAAAATACAATGATTACCAATAACGCAATCATGACCTACATGAACATAAGCCATGAGTAAATTATGATTACCAATAAAGGTATCGCCACGATCTTGAACGGTGCCGCGATGTATCGTGACACCCTCGCGAATAATATTATCATCGCCAATGGTTAAGGTTGTAGGTTCGTTTTTAAACTTCAAATCTGGCGTAGCTTCACCGATACTAGAAAATTGGAATATCTGGCAGCGCTGACCAATCGTTGTCGGTCCTTTAATAACGCAGTGCGAGGCAATAACACTGCCCTCACCAATTGTCACGCCTGGGCCAATAGTCGTCCACGGCCCTACGGTTACACTTGGATGTATATTCGCGCTGGGATCAACAATAGCAAGATCATGTATCATTTTAGACCTCTCGATCTGCACAAAGAATTTGACCTGCGGCAACCATTTTGCCATCGACTTCTGCGCGGCAATCAAACTTCCAGATACCCGCCCTAACTTTAAGAATTTCAGCTTTTAGCGTCAGCTGATCACCCGGAACAACTGGCTTTTTAAAGCGCATATTATCAGCACCAACAAACATATAAATTGAGCCATCTGCTGGTGTTTTATCTAACGTTTTAAAACCCAATATACCCGCTGTTTGCGCCAACGCCTCAATAATAAGAACACCAGGCATAATCGGTAAATTAGGGAAATGGCCATTAAAGAAAGGTTCATTAATGGTGACGTTTTTTATCGCAGTAATGTTTTTACCTATCTCAAGATCAATCACCCTATCCACTAATAAAAAGGGATAGCG
>JABIQF010000069.1 GCA_018668095.1 Cellvibrionales bacterium | reverse complement strand
TCTTAAGCACGTAAGCATGGCCAAATTCATGAATAGTTTTTACCACTGGATAGACCAGCGCCATTAAAAATATATTTTCTAACGCTAACACGCGGTCACTGGTGTTAGTCATGAGTGATGGCCAATTTATTAGCGCTAACAATATAGCGGTTACTAATACGACCAGCCATATAGCAAAACCCCAAAGGCTAAAAATGGGCGTTACCCAATGGGCCGTTTTATTGAGGAATTTATCAGGATCAAAAAGCGGAATGCGAATGCCGAGCGGTGATTTAAGCCGTTGTAAAAACTTTTTACGACGAATAGTTTTATGACGGGTATTTAAATCATCAATATTCGGCGCCACATCAGCCATTAATATATTGGCTCTATATAATTGCGAAACTAAGGTAATGAGCTCATCTTGAGTGGGCATATCTTCATCTAAGCGCAAGCACACTGCATCCCAAACTTCTTGAAGCGTTAGGTCACCATCTAGCCGCCCAATAATTTGATAGGCCTCTGGGGTAAAGCGATGGAACTGTCCGGTCACATGATCTTGCAAGACATACCATAACTGCCCACGGTAATCATGGCGATGAATATCGGCATGGCTTCGCAGCTTAAAGCGTATGGCTTCTACATGATGCCAAGATTGACTAAAGAGCGCCTCAGCCATAACAACCTAAACCGTTAGAATTGGGGTAACAGCACATGTCGATTAACCCCAGAACGCCCAGAGTTTTAATCTTAGCCACTCTAGAAAACTACGGCTCCAAATGTCAGCGTATTTGCGCTCACCAATCACCACCTTGCCTATGCCTTCCATACCTGGCTGCAAGGCAATATCACCCGCTAGCACACTGGCCTCTACATTAAAGTAGCTACCGCCATCAACATCAGAAATAACCGGCGTTAAACGGTCTATCGTAAAGCTGATTGGCTGCTGAGGTAATGCCGATAAAAACAAACTGCCCTGCTGGCCTATTTGCACATCAGCAATCCGATTTTCTGGCACTAATAAAATAACTCGAAAAGCATTGAGCGGTGATACTTGAAACAGTTGCTCACCTTTTGAAACGGCACTGCCTAAACGCTGACTTAAATCACCGCTTATCACTAGGCCATCAAACGGTGGATAAATAGTGGCTCGCGCTAAACGGCTTTCCACTAAACTTAACTCAGCTTCTATTTGAGCGGTTTGCGCGCTAATAATTTTAATTCTGGCACGATCATAAGCGGCAATCGCTTCTTGATACTGACGATCTAATTTGGCTTTTTCACTAATCGCTTTTAGTTTTTCTAATCGCAGGTCACGATCATCAAGATATGCTAAGGCTTTGTCGGTAGTCACGTTATCGCCGGCGCGCACTTGTGATGATTTAATATAGCCATCATAGGGTGCTGCAATAACATGCTGTAACGAGGTTTCTATACGGGCATCGGTGGAGAGACGATACTCACCCACAGCAAAGAGTAAAAATATAACGAAAACCGAGAAAATCATTGCAAAACATTTTCGGCCAATATAACCAGCGCCGAGTAAGCGCTGCGCCTGCTGCTTTAATGATGCAGCCGCTTTAGTCAATATACTTCTATCATTTAGACGCTTTTGCTCAAGAGCATGAATAATGAGGGCTGACACTGACTCAACAAATTCCGTATCTTGCTGAACAAAAGGTTTTGCTTGGTCGCGTTCTAAAGTAATAACTGCAACACATTCTGATTTCACATAAAGTGGAATCGACATAACACTGCATTCACTATAATTCTTGGCTAATACTTGATGTGCCAAAGCAACAGCATTTTCTTGATGTAAAGCGCCAGACTCATCTTTCTGTAAGTTCAATTCGGTAGTGCCTTGCAAAGGCGGGAAACAAATTATGGATTGCTGATCTTCTGCTTCGGCCATAACCGCTTCAATCGCTCGCACTAAGTTCATGCGTTCACCAAACTGCGCGCTGTCAGAAATAAATTGTAGCTTTAAACCTTTTTTATCTTTAATACCAAAACTGACACGCTCACATTGCAGCGCGATAGACAACTCACTCACAAAGCGCATAACAGCACTGTTGTAATTATCTTCAATGAATACATTGGCGAGTGTATCAATGCTCACTGACATGCGTTTATTTAAGCGGGCATTGTCTTCATTAGATGTGCGAAGCTTGCCCACTTGCATCCAACTACTGCCCCACTGTAATTGCTGCATGGCAAATTCAATGGCATTTTTATCGGCAGCCAATAAACCCACAGCTACAACAGCAACCATTTCTTGCTCAATAAAAATAGGATAGGCAACGCCATAACCACCATTAGAGATATTGTTAGCACTATTAGCAGAAGCACTATTAGCAGAAGCACTGACTTGATTAGGCTGAGCAAGATTAATCACCAAACCTTCATTGCGAGAGATAACGTTTTCGATGAGCTCAGATAAGGGCTCGATATCCGCTGATGCGGCAGGCCACAGTGCCTCTGGGGCAAAATCGTTAGCGAGTTGACCTTGTTCATCTGTTCGGCGTAATGCCAGCACAGAGCAGTAGGCGCCAGGAATAAAGCCGCATTGCAATTGCAACCAGCCTTGAAAAAAATCATCCGATTGACT
>JABIQF010000079.1 GCA_018668095.1 Cellvibrionales bacterium | reverse complement strand
GCTTTATAACCAAGGATTAATGCATTATTACTCTCAATAGCTAGTATAGAATTAGAATGCTCGATGGTTTTATCATAATCTTTTACCGCAATATAAATCTTTGCCATCGAAGTATGTGCAGCAATGTTATCTGGACTTTCATCAAGTACAGATAAGAACATGCCATAGGCTTTTCTTATATCGCCATCATCATAGCTAATATCACCCAGCAACTGTCTAGCTGCTGAATTTTTTGGATTAATTTGCAATACGTTACGCGCTTCGATACGGGCTTTATCAATATCTCCTTCATCGTAGTAAGCCTTCGCTCTTTCTAAATATTTTTCTTGTCTATCTTCACCACTGCTGCATGCGGCAATTAAGCCCAACAACATTAACGCCGATAAAATACGAATAAAGCTTTTCGTTAGCATGTTAAGTAACCCTTTTCTATTTGTAAAAATTATTGAACTATCAATCATTAAACTAATAACTATGATGCTAGCAACTCATTAGGCTTGAAATCTACTCATTAAAGAAAGCAGACTATAGAACGCCCGTCACGCCAATCATCAAAAATGCGAGCGCTGTTAATACCTTTACTGTAGTGAAACCTTTTACACGACCAACTACATATTCAGAAGCATAGAGCAACACTGCCAATCGAATTATTGCACTTAATATCTGATCACCGCTGTCAAACCCTACAACTAAAACTGACGAAGCTCCTAAAACGAGTAAAACCAAAATGTCTTGCGTATCAAGTCGGAATAATTCTCGGCGAGTCATACGAATCGATAAAACCAAAAAACATACTAAGGCAAGAATTAATAAATCGATATAGAGCTTACCCTCGCCCCAATCTAATACCGATAAACTTTGTTGATATGTGGCAGTAAATATTGAAATGACGCTGACAGAATATAAAAGAAACCGTATGTATAAACGACTTTCTTTTATTTTACTCCAACCCAATACAGTTACCGCAACAATCGAAAATGAAATGCTCGTCAAAACAGGATCACTATAGTCACTCACTAAAACTAAGCCAACCCAAATAGCGCCTAACAAATATTGAATGACGCTTGCACCATGTGAATGAATCCAACCTAAACGCCTCAACCAAAGATTACGTCGTTCAGTTTGCTGCGCGCGTACTTCTCGACGACGCTGTGCAAAAGATGAATGCTTTAAAAAAGCGATAACACCTAAAGTGCTTGCACAGAACAGAAGATATGAAATGAGTACATATATATCAGCCTCAAACCGCATGAAATAAGCAATGGCCAATAATGAAAAATTGAGTATATAGAGTGCTGCAACCGACTGATAGTGTAACAAACCCAACATTAAAAATTGATGATGAATGTGCCGCTGATCAGGGTGAAATGGTGACTGCCCATCACGTACACGCATTAACATCACAGCCACGGTATCAAGAATAGGGAGCCCAACCACCATCACTGCCAGTAATGGGCTCACGGCTGAACTCGATGACTGAGTCGCTAAAATAGCAAGACAGGCCGCAACAAAGCCTAAAAATTGACTACCTGCATCCCCCATAAATACGGAAGCAGGATGAGTATTAAAGCGCAGAAAACCCAACAACCCTCCCATGGTAGCGCCAGCAATTAAGGCTAATGACATTTCACCGGCTACATAGCTGAGATAACCAATAAAGCCTAAACTCAACAAGCTAGAGCCAGCAGCAAGGCCATCTAGACCATCGCTCAAATTGACTGCATTGGTGACGCCCAAAATAAACAGAGCCATTATTGAATAACTGATCCAGGGTGTTAAATCACCCAAGCCTAAAAAAGGCGTTTTAGTGATTTCGACATTGCCCAGTAAAAAAACAGCAACACCTATTATCTGACCCGCAAATTTCCACTTATAATCTAAGTCATAACGATCATCTACAAAACCGGATAAGGCAATAATTGCCGCACCAATAAAAAAACCGGATAGTGCTGATACATCACTCAACCAAAAAAGCGTAGGAATCAAAACAGCAAAAATAATGGCTAAACCACCACAGCGCGGAATAGGATCAACATGGATTTTGCGATCACCATCGGGCTCATCAAGTAGCCCTAACATTGGGGCATAGCGAATAGCCACTGGCACAAGGGCAGTGCTAAGAAAAAGCGCAAATGCAAAACTGATTGCAATTTCCAAAACGTTAGATACCTCCCCTTTTGACTCGTTTATTTATTTTAAAAAACATCACCATTTACTCGGGTATATATTTAGGCAACTGCTCATCAATGGCAGATATAAACGCAACTAAACGCTTATCCGCTTCAGCGATATCGGCCCCCTCAGGAACAAATGTCACCAAACGAACCAGTGCGCCATCTGTTCTCTGACGGGTAAGAGAATCCCAAAAAATAAACCACTTAGCTAAATACTCATTAGTCACAATCCGTCCGCGACCGTCAAACCAATAATAAACAAGCTGATTATTCTCACCCATCTGCATATTAACTCGGTTAATTTTCAGCGGAATATCATTGCGAACCACCTCACTAATCGTTTCAATTGTGTGACTTTTTATAACCCAACCGCCGCCAGGCAAGCAAGATTTAGGCGAATGAATAGATGCGCCTTTTCGCTGCTCCTGATACCAAGCGGTATAGAAATTGACCGTGTTAGGACTGCCGATTTTTTTATAGTTACCCATAAAATAATCAGTCAACTTGAGCTCGTCTAATACATCTTCTGTTAATGCATTTTGCTTACCAATCCAGCCATTTTGCTCTAAAGGAAAATCAATAAATGCCATACGATCTGG
>JABIQF010000265.1 GCA_018668095.1 Cellvibrionales bacterium | reverse complement strand
CCTACCGATTTATCATGTTTTCCACAATTAATGGCTGAAATTCCAGATGTCGTCGACACCAATATCATTTATCTGGACGCCAACAACAGCACATTAATCAAGCGCTTCTCTGAAACACGACGTAAACATCCGCTTAGCAATGAGCACATGTCATTAAAAGAAGCGATTGAGACTGAATCACTTTTACTTGATAGCATTTCAGCCATGGCGGATTTAAGCATTGATAGTAGCACCCTATCCTTGCACGAATTACGACAAGTCATTGGCGATCGAGTTGGCGGAAAAACATCCTCCGATATGTCCTTACTGTTCCAGTCCTTTGGCTTTAAAAGCAACATACCCATTGATTCAGATTTAGTATTTGATGTCCGCTGCCTACCTAATCCTTATTGGAATACTGAACTTCGTGAGTTTACCGGCCAAGATCAACCGGTCATTGATTTTTTAAAAGGCAATGATGATGTTAAATCAATGATTGCTGATATCACTCACTACCTCGAAAACTGGCTACCTAAATTTAGAGATGCCAAGCGCAGCTACACTACGGTATCAATTGGCTGCACAGGTGGGAAACATCGCTCGGTTTTTATTGCCGAAGCGCTGCATAAACACTTTAGCGAGCCTGACAATGTCGTTCAGGTTCGCCACCGCGAATTCAAACATCGTTAAGCAGCACTAAGGCATACTCAACGCTGTCAATGAGCGCAAAAGAGAATGTACTATTGACAGCAGGATACACATAGACGACTCTGGGGCAGCCTATTTAAACCGCTCCATTTATTGATCAACCACACAGCTGAAAAATCATGCCTCAAGTGACCATCACCATACAAAACAAACTAGGTCTTCATGCCAGAGCCGCTAATAAATTAGTCGATATCACCACACAATTTGCCAGCGCCGTTAACATTGAATACAACAGTCAATCGATTGATGGAAAAAGTATTATGTCAGTTATGCTACTAGCCGCGGCTAAAGGCTCAGAGCTCACGATAACAACCGAAGGCCATGATGAAGCTGAAGCGATGAACGCGATTACACAGCTTATCAACAACCTTTTTGACGAAGGCGAATAAGAGCCCCCACCCACTCTAACATCGGTAATCTTGCCTGCTTCATTGCTTGTTGATACAAGACCTTTCACGCATAATCTTATGTATTAAATGCTCGTTGACTATTGATTGACACCCAAATCTGCACATTCACTAATAACGTTGGCGTTTCGGCTGATCCTCTAACGAAATAGCGCTTCAGACAGCAGATCAAATAGGTGGTTAGTGCAGACATCAGCCATGATCATAAATCAATCGTTAACGTCGTAACATTCACAATTTATCGCTAATAGCCAGAAGCTAAACATGCCATCAATTGCCGATCATAATCAGGATCTCTCGCGCAGCCAAGAAGTGGCCGACCTGCTGCAAAGCGGCACATTTCAACATGCCCGCCATATGCTCAAAGTATTAGCTGCCGAAGAAACCGCGCATCTTATTGAATCTTCACCACCACCTTCACGACAAATTTTGTGGGCCTTAGTCGATGAAGAGCGTCGCAGTGATGTACTTCCCTTTCTCGGCGATGAACTACAAACTCAATTCGTACTTGCAATGGAGAATGCCGAACTCGTTGCCTTATCAACCGAATTAGAAACGGATGATATGGTCGACATTCTGCAACAATTGCCCGATCGACTTACCCGTGAAGTCTTGCAAGCCATGACAACGCAAGATCGCCAACGAGTGACAAGCGCACTAAGCTATCCAGAGAATACCGCTGGCGGCTTAATGAATACTGATACCATCACCGTGCGCGCGCGACACTCTATTGATGTTGTACTGCGCTATCTACGCCGTCATGATGAAATTCCTGACATGACAGATAACCTCTATGTCGTAAATCGTAGCGATGAATTTATCGGCATTTTACCTTTAGCAAAAATACTGGTTTCTGATCCCAACAAAACCGTGCGTGAAATCATGCTCTCCGATGTTAAGGCGATTCCAGTCGACATGCCTGACGACGAAGTAGCCCGCCGCTTTGAGCGAAAAGATTGGGTATCGGCCCCTGTTGTAAATGAAAACGGAAAATTACTGGGTCGTATCACTATCGATGATATCGTTGATGTTATTCGTGAAGATGCCGACCACTCGTTAATGAGCATGGCCGGTCTCGATGAAGAGGAAGACACGTTCTCTCCAGTCATTAAAACGACGCCCAGAAGAGCACTATGGTTAGGGCTAAATTTAATTACTGCATTTATTGCTGCCGCAGTCATTAATGTATTTCAAGACTCTATCGATAAAGTTGTTGCTCTCGCGATACTCATGCCAATTGTAGCAAGCATGGGTGGCGTTGCCGGCACACAAACACTCACCATTGTGGTACGCGGCCTCGCCATTGGGCATATTAAAACTCACAACCAACGCTGGCTCATTATTCGAGAACTTGCCGTTGGCATCATTAACGCTCTACTCTGGGCTGCAGTAGTTGCCGTAGCTGCCGCGCTATGGTTTGACGACATGATTCTTGGTGGCATTATCGCTGCAGCCATGATTATTAATTTAATTACAGCAGCGCTCGCTGGTGCAATACTGCCATTAGCATTAAACAAAGCCAATATTGATCCGGCACTTGCGGGCAGTGTTGCATTAACGACGATTACAGATGTCGTTGGCTTTATGTCATTCTTAGGTTTAGCGACCCTCTTTTACGCTTAATAAGCGTTAACAACACACTTAAAACAGTATTCGTTATGGCTAGAAAAAAAATAGATAAAGATAAAGTCGAAGAAGTTGTCAGTAAAAGCCAGCTCAAGCGTGAAATGCATAGCTTGCAAGAATTGGGAAAACAACTGCTCGATTTAAAAAAGCAAGATCTCGAAAACTTAGGAATCTCTGACGAATTGCATGCTGCATTAATTGAAACCAAACGCATTAAGCATCGCGAAGGCTTACGTAGACAAATGCAGTTTATTGGCAAACTTATGCGTAAAGAAGGCCAAGAAATCATTGATATCATCGAAGCGCATTTTGAAAAAAAACGCATGCTACATAATATTTCTAATCAACAACACCATTTAGTTGAGCAATGGCGTGACCGTATTATTGCAGAAGGCCACCCAGCCATTGAACTGTTTATTGAGAAATACGCTGAAGGCGATCGACAATGGCTGCGCCAAACCATTCGACAAATAGCGCATGAAATGAAAAACAACAAGCCACCTATGTCAGCGCGTAAACTGTTTGTCCATTTACGTGACACTATCGCCAATCAAGTGAACTAACGGCTAGGCTAAAACTCTATTTTTACTGCCAAACTAGCCAATACACAGTAGAATAAAAAAACAAACACTAAAATAGTGCTTGTTAATAATAAGAAACACTCAAGCCGAAAAGAAAAACCACTCAATAAAGAGTCTATTTTCTATGAATATCAGACACTTAAAAAAAATTACCCTTGGCATTCTGTGCCTAGCTATTGCTATGGTGATTTTTTTTAAACCTTTACAACCTATTTCTAAAGTGCCTTTAAAAGGCACTCAAAGCTCAACAGCCATTATTAAATCAAAAGAAGCTGAATCACAAACCGCCGCTGGAATAGCTACTCCGCCCAAAGAACAAGTATTCATTCAACAACCGTCTTCAAAACAAACCGAAGACGAACGAATCGCCGAGCTAATCAAGCAACGCCTAACACCCGAAATGAGAGCCGAAATAAACGCGCAACTTAATCCGCCCAATCAAGACTATACTGAAATAAAAACCGAACAAGGCGGCTACGTAAATTTAGGCAAGCGCGCAGCCTCTGTTGCAATAGCGTTTATTGATGACGATGGTAATACCGTTGTTACCGATATTACTGAACCGTTAGCTAACGAGAAAAACGAATAGTATTTATCAATGCGGATTTTTATATGTCCATTTTAAGGCGCTTATTTTCCCACAATTTTTTTTGCAGCATTCTGTGTTGCATTAGCGTATCTCT
>JABIQF010000124.1 GCA_018668095.1 Cellvibrionales bacterium | reverse complement strand
CCTTAATCAGCGTTTCAGATAAAACCGGCATTGTTGAATTTGCACAAGCACTCAGCAAACGCGGTATTGAAATACTCTCTACCGGCGGCACCTACAAATTATTAAAGCAAAACGATGTCAACGTTATTGAAGTCTCCGAATACACAGACTTTCCCGAAATGATGGATGGTCGCGTTAAAACACTGCATCCAAAAGTGCATGGCGGAATATTAGCTCGTCGTGGTATCGATGAAAAAGTCATGAAAGCCAATGGCATTAATGCAATCGATTTAGTCGTGGTTAACCTATACCCGTTCGAAAAAACCGTTGCCAATCCTAATTGCCATATTGCTGATGCCATCGAAAATATTGATATTGGTGGTCCGACCATGGTGCGCGCCGCAGCAAAAAACCACAATGACGTGGCCATTGTGGTTAATACAGATGATTACAGTAATGTCTTAAACGCATTAGCCGACAATGACGGTGCAACTACTTTTGAAATGCGTTTTGATTTTGCGATAAAAGCTTACGAACATACAGCTGCTTATGATGGCGCCATTGCCAATTATTTTGGTCAGAAAGTAGAAGGCGGTAGTGAAGGCTTTCCAAGAACCTTCAATAGCCAATTTATAAAAACACAATCATTACGTTACGGTGAAAACCCGCATCAAAAATCTGCATTTTATGTCGAAGCCAACCCACAAGATGTCAGCATTGCAACGGCGACACAATTACAGGGTAAGGAATTATCGTATAACAATATTGCCGATACTGACGCAGCATTAGAAACCGTTAAGTTATTTGATGAGCCTACATGCGTTATCGTTAAACATGCTAATCCTTGTGGCGTTGCCACAGCCGCCACTATTGAAGCCGCTTATCAGCGCGCTTTTGCTACCGATCCAGAATCAGCTTTTGGTGGCATTATTGCGTTTAACCGTGAACTTGATGAAGCGACGGCTGCCGCTATATGTGAAAAACAATTTGTTGAAGTTATTATTGCGCCAGGTGCCAGCGATGCCGCACAAAAAACCATTGCCCAGAAAAAAAATCTGCGCCTATTGGTATGTGATGCATGGTCATCTTCTAGCACAGCACTTGATTACAAACGTGTAAACGGTGGGCTCTTAGTGCAAGATCGTGATCTTGGTGTTATCACTGAAGCTGACTTAAGCATTGTTTCTAAGCGCCAGCCAACTAGTACAGAAATTGCGGATTTATTATTTAGCTGGAAAGTCGCTAAAATGGTGAAATCGAATGCCATTATTTACGGCAAAGATGGCCAGACTATTGGTGTTGGCGCAGGACAAATGAGTCGTGTTAACTCTGCACGAATCGCCGCAATCAAAGCTGAGCATGCGGGCCTACAAGTTGCAGGCTCATGCATGGCATCCGACGCCTTCTTCCCATTTAGAGATGGTATCGATAATGCAGCGAAAGTGGGTATTAGCTGCGTCATTCAGCCAGGCGGATCAATGCGTGACGAAGAAGTGATTGCCGCTGCCGATGAGCATAATATGGCGATGGTATTTACTGGCATGCGCCACTTCCGTCATTAAGCCTTACAACACGTTATTGCTTAACTTAATACGATAGATTGACTGAACAAAATATTATTAGGAAAAAAACATGCAAGTACTGGTTATAGGAAACGGCGGACGCGAACATGCATTAGCCTGGAAACTAGCTCAGAGCCCTGACGTCAGTACTGTTTTTGTTGCACCCGGTAATGCAGGTACAGCTCTAGAATCTAATATTGAAAATATCGATGTCGCTATCGATGATTTTGACGGTCTATCTACTTTCGCACAGCAACATAAAATTGATTTAACCGTGGTTGGACCAGAAGGCCCATTAGTCGATGGTATCGTTGATCATTTCACTCATCTCAACTTGCGTTGTTTTGGGCCTAGCGCTAAAGCAGCTCAACTCGAAGGTTCAAAATCTTTTACCAAAGATTTTTTAGCGCGCCATAATATTCCTACCGCAGAATACCAAACCTTTACCGACCAAACGGCCGCCATTGATTACGTGCGTGAAAAAGGCGCACCCATTGTTGTTAAAGCTGATGGGCTTGCTGCCGGCAAAGGCGTTATTGTTGCTATGACCTTAGCAGAAGCAGAAGCCGCCATAAGCGATATGTTAGCCGGTAATGCCTTTGGTGATGCTGGCCATAAAGTGGTTATTGAAGAATTTCTAGATGGCGAAGAAGCGAGCTTTATTGTCGTCAGCGATGGCGTGAATATTTTACCTATGGCCACTAGTCAAGATCATAAACGGATCGGCGAAGGCGACACAGGCCCTAACACCGGCGGTATGGGAGCCTACTCACCAGCACCTGTTGTAACGCCCGAGATACACGCAAGAATTATGCGCGAAGTCATTGAACCAACGGTTGCCGGTATGGCAGCCGAAGGCAATACCTATTCAGGATTCTTATACGCAGGCCTAATGATTGATAATGAAGGCACACCAAAAGTCATCGAATATAACTGTCGCTTTGGTGATCCTGAAACACAACCTATTATGATGCGTATGGAATCAGATCTAACTGAGCTCTGCATAGCCACCGTCGATAAAAAACTGGCCGGACAATCAGTAGATTGGACAGACTCGCTTGCATTGGGTGTTGTACTAGCAGCCGAAGGCTACCCTGATGCCTACAAGAAAGGTTTGAAAATTGAAGGCCTTAATGCTGTTGTCGATGCAAACTGTAAAGTTTTTCACGCAGGTACGACGCAACAAGAAAATGACGTACTGACCAATGGTGGCCGCGTACTCTGTGTAACAGCACTCGGCGAGACTATAGAAAAAGCACAAGCACTTGCCTATGAAAATAGCGCTAAGATTACCTGGCCTGGTGTACAATCTCGTAAAGATATAGGCTATCGCGCTGTTGCACGTGAACGCTCGGAAAGCTAATTTGTATTGATAATATCGGGCTAAAAGGACCAATGCCATGTATGTCCAAGACCTCACATCAGCACACAGATCACTGGATCATATTCACTCTCTACAAAATGATCACCCAAAACAAAAAAAACTGCTTAGCATAAGCGGCTTTACGCTTCTCTTTCTTATCAGCTTACTGCACTCACTGTTTTCTTTTAGCGCTCAAGCAACTCAAAATAATCCAATAATCAGTAGCGCTCCAGAAGCCAATCTATTTTCTTCATCATTAGTTCTTCAGCTCAATAAAAAAAACATCCAGAGTATATTACTCGAAAGCTATTTAGAAAAAAACTTTACGGGTAGATCGCCATCGCTTGAGGAAGCAGAGAATCAGCATTCAGAATTTTGGCAGCCGCTTGCCGGACAAAGTAAAGCGATTATCGGCAATAAAAAACCCCATTGGTTTCGGTTGCAGATCCACAACCCATCCAATCACACTAAAAACTATACATTTACTATTGCGCCAACGCGCGGACTCTATGTTAAATCAGTAACGCTCCCGCATGAGCATACTGAAAAAATAGAAAGCTCAGTACTCAGCGATAACGCTTTAGAAATGAAAAATATTTTTGATCGAAAAATCAATCATATAAGAAAAGCCGCCATCGAACTTAGCTTTGATGCCAATGAAAGGAAAACGATTATTATCGCCATAGCGAGCGATAATTGGACTATTCCCCACTTCTCATTAAAAACACATGATCAAATAACAACAGAAAACAATAATGAAGAGCAATTCTGGCATCTAATAAACGGCATATTTATTAGTATGATATTTTTTATATCAATCGGAGCCGTCATCACCAAGCAAAGCGGACTGCTTTGGCTGCCATTTTATTCAATTAGTACGCTTTGTTTTTTACCTGGCTATCTGCACTACAACCTTCAAAAATTCAATCTTAGTGCTGATCAATTACACACACTTAATATCGACTTATGTGTGATTTCTTTAATCGCTTTTGTTGGAATTTTAAAATATATTTATTCTGACAATAATTTTTTACGAAAAATTAAACATTCACAATTACTTATTACACTCACATGCTTACTTATTATTGTTAGTTTTTT
>JABIQF010000105.1 GCA_018668095.1 Cellvibrionales bacterium | reverse complement strand
TTTCAAATTAAGCAAGCCGGCCTCTTCTGACTGCGCCAAAAAAAGCTTGTCGAGCGCATCATTAGCCAAGGTAAACGGCACGTTCATTGATGAACGACTTTGTAATTCAACGGGGTTAGCATAAAAACCACTGGCATCAATAAAATTATAAAGCTTTTCATATTTGCGACGGTTCATCGCTTCAATAGCCGTTAAACCACCCTGCTCTTTTAGCCACTTAAAAACCAAACCTGCCATATACCAACCGTAAGCCGGCGGCGTATTTGACATAGAACCAGCATCAGCATGCACTTTATAATCTAGCATAGAAGGCGCTAGCGGACTTGCCTTGCCTAATAAATCTTTGCGAACAAGCACAATAGTTAGTCCCGATGGACCAATATTTTTTTGTGCGCCAGCATAAATAACGCCAAACTTATCAACATCAATTGGACGAGATAAAATGGTTGACGACATATCAGCCACCAAAGGCATGCTGACTTCTGGCGTCCAGAAAAACTCTACACCACCAATGGTTTCATTTGGCGTGTAATGCAAGTAAGCCGCGTTCTCATCAATATCCCAGGTATCAAAAGCAGGGATTGAAGCAAAATTATCATCTTCACTACTCGCAACGACTTTCACATCACAATAGCGCTTAGCTTCTTTAATCGCTTTTTTAGACCACTGACCCGTATTAACGTAGTTTGCAGTGGTTTTATCACCTAGCAAATTAAGTGGGGCCGCCGAAAACTGCTGTGTAGCACCGCCCTGTAAAAACAACACGGCATAATCATCAGAAATATTCATTAACTCGCGCAAGTCTGCCTCAGCGGTCTCGGCAATTTCAACAAACTCTGCACTGCGATGACTCATTTCCATCACCGACAAACCCTTACTACGCCAATCCAGTAATTCGCTTTGCGCTTTACTTAAAACCGCTTCAGGTAATGCCGCAGGACCGGCACAAAAATTAAAAAGACGATTCATTTACTACTTTTCTCCTAATTAAACGCTTTAACTTTATTTATTCGTTTTAACTGTATTTATTTGGTTTAACTTTATTTATTCGCTTTAACTCTATGCGTTAAAATAATTATTCTTCTGATGCTGAATCATCAGCACTTGGCGTATTCGATTCACCTTCATCACTGACTGCTTCATTAGCATTCGCTTCTGATGTAACCGCAGATTCAGATTCATCAGTCACATCTAAATCTTCCTCTTCTGGCTCATCAATACGCGCCACATTCATCAGTGACTCACCTTCTTTAAGACGAATAGCTCGCACACCTTGCGTGTTTCGACCTAGCTCGGAGACTTCATCGGTGCGGCAGCGAACAAGGGTTCCTTGATCACTAATCAACATCATTTGATCACCAGCTGTTACCTGAATAGCACCAACCAGCTGACCATTACGCTCTGATGTTTGCATGCCGATAACGCCACGTGTGCCTCGACCTTTCACTGGGAATTCATCAATCGCCGTTCGCTTGCCGTAACCGTTTTCACTTACCGTTAGCACGCGACCTTCAGGCTTTGGAATCATTAACGAGATTAAGCGCTGACCTTCATCAAGACGAATACCGCGCACACCGCGCGCCGTTCGACCCATCGCTCTTACTTCTGACTCACGGAACCGAACAGCCTTACCCGCACTGCTCACTAAGACAACATCTGATTCGCCATCAGTAATCGCTGTACCAATTAAAACATCGCCCTCATCAAGTTCTAATGCTCTTAAACCAACACTTCGCTGACGAGCAAAATCGGTTAGGGCTGTTTTCTTAACCGTACCACTGGCCGTAGCCATAAAGATAAAGTGCCCTTCTGTATACTCTGCAACCGGCAAAATGGATGTAATTCGCTCACCTTCATCTAATGGCAATAAGTTAACCACTGGACGACCACGAGAATTACGACCGGCAACCGGAATTTGGAACACCTTCATCCAATAGACTTTACCGACATTCGAAAATAACAAAATCGTATTGTGCGTATTGGCAATCAACAAATGCTCAACAAAATCTTCATCTTTCACTGAAGTGGCTGATTTACCCATACCACCGCGGCGCTGAGCCTGATAATCATCCAATGGCTGCGATTTAGCATAGCCACCATGAGAAATGGTCACGACACGATCTTCTTCGGTAATTAAATCTTCAACGGTAAGATCACGCTTGCTCGCCGTAATCTCGGTGCGACGCTCATCACCAAAGTTGAGAACTAAATCGGCTAGCTCTTCGCGAATAACAGTAAGCAAACGCGAAGAATCACCTAATATTTCGAGGTAGCCAGCAATTTGATCAAGACGCTCACCAAACTCTTGCAATAATTTCTCATGCTCCATGCCCGTAAGGCGATGAAGACGTAAATCGAGAATGGCCTGCGCCTGAACAGGCGACAAGTGATATTCACCGTTATGCAAGCCAAAATTCGCAGGTAACTCATCGGGACGGCAAGCTTCATCACCCGCTCGCTCTAACATTTCCATTACGCTGCCAGGCGGCCACGACTTAGCCATTAGCTTTTCTTTTGCCTCGGCAGAAGTAGGCGACGTTTTGATTAAAGCAATAATCGGATCAATATTTGCCAGAGCAATTGCCCAGCCTTCTAAAATATGACCACGCTCTCTGGCCTTTCTTAACAAATAAACGGTTCTGCGCGTTACCACTTCACGACGATGCTTAATAAAGCACTCAAGCAAATCTTTTAAGTTTAAGATTTTCGGCTGACCATCAACCAAGGCAACAATATTAATACCAAACACGTTCTCAAGCTGCGTCTGAGCATACAAATTATTAACTACAACTTCGCCTAACTCTCCTCGACGAAGCTCAATAACAACGCGCATACCGTCTTTATCAG
>JABIQF010000154.1 GCA_018668095.1 Cellvibrionales bacterium | reverse complement strand
CTGGGCGAAACAGCCCCACTGCTGATGATTGGTATGGTAGCCTTTATTGTTGATGTTCCTGGCTCGTTTACCGATCCGGCGACAGTTTTGCCGGTGCAAATTTTCTTGTGGTCGGATAGTCCAGAGCGAGCGTTTGTCGAGCGAACTTCTGGAGCCATCATGGTATTGTTGATGTTCTTGATACTGATGAATTCCATTGCTGTGCTGTTACGTAAACGCTTTGAGCGTCGCTGGTAGCCTTTAATTTTTTATAACACTATTGCTTAATGAGCCGCAGGGCTCGACATCGTACGAAGAGAAAATGTATGAGTACAATAACGGTTGATACTAATTTTAGTTATAGTTCGCTCCCCAATAGCGATTCACGAGATGATTCTCGCGATTATCGAAAAACGGTGGGTAAGATTGAAGTCGCCGACACTAAAATGTCGATGCGTGATGTGAATGTCTCCTATGGCGATAAACAAGCCGTTTTTGGTGTAGATTTAGATATCGCTAAAAATGAAGTGATCGCGATGATAGGTCCCTCTGGTTGTGGTAAATCAACTTTTCTTCGCTGCATGAATCGTATGAACGATACGATAGAAGGCTGTGTGGTCTCTGGCTCTTTAAAGCTCGATGATCAAGATATCTACGATCCTAAATTAGATGTTGTACCACTAAGAGCGCGTGTCGGCATGGTTTTTCAGAAGCCTAATCCATTCCCGAAATCTATTTATGATAACGTTGCTTACGGTCCTCAAATTCATGGTTTAGCAAGCAGTAAAGTAGAGCTTGATGAAATAGTGGAAAACAGCTTAAGAAAAGCGGGTTTGTGGAATGAAGCTAAAGATCGCCTTGATCAGCCGGGTACGGGTTTGTCAGGTGGCCAGCAGCAGCGTTTATGTATTGCAAGAACCATTGCGGTGAGCCCTGAAGTTATCTTGATGGATGAGCCTTGCTCGGCACTGGATCCTATTGCTACTGCGCGCATAGAAGAATTAATTGATGAGTTAAGCGCTAATTTCACTATCGCTATTGTGACGCATTCTATGCAACAAGCAGCGCGAGTATCGCACCGTACAGCTTATTTCCATTTAGGTTATTTAGTTGAGATTGGTGCAACCGACGATATTTTTACTAATCCTCGTCACCGTCTAACAGAAGACTATATTACTGGTCGTTTCGGTTAAGCCAACCAATAAGGGGTTAATATCTAATGACAAGCAAAAGAAGTTCATCACATATTTCACAGCGTTATGATGACGAGTTGGCCGCCGTTAAGAGTCAATTATTTGAAATGGGTGGCATTGTTGAGAAGCAAGTTAACGATGCGATTAAAGCGCTACTTGAAGTTGATAGTGAATTAGCTGAGCGTGTAGTGATTGATGACGAACGTATCAATGATATGGAAGTTGCTATTGATGAAGATTGCGGTTTAATTCTCGCCCGTCGTCAGCCGGCAGCAAGAGACCTTCGTTTAGTGCTAACCATTATCAAAACAACAACGGATCTTGAGCGAATTGGTGATGAAGCCAGAAAAATGGCTAAACAAGCTATTACTTTGGCGGAAGAGGGTAAAGCACCTAGAGGCTATGTAGAGATACGTCATATAGGCGAGAATGTCGCTAACATGTTATCTCAGGCGTTAGATTGTTTTGTTCGACAGGACGTTGAGTTAGCGCTTAAGGTGGCTCAAGATGATAAAACGGTCGATCTTGAATATGCTTCGGCTATTCGCGAAATGATGACTTATATGATGGAAGATCCGCGCAGTATTTCGAGAGTAATGAGTATCATGTGGTCACTGCGAGCGCTTGAGCGTATTGGTGATCATGCGCGTAATATTGCTGAGCATGTTATCTATTTGGTTAAAGGTGATGACGTTCGTCACGTTGGATTAAAGCAAATGGCAAAAACCGTTCACGATCAATAGTCAGGCATAGATCCTACGAGAGGATGTTAAAAACTTTCTATTGAATTCCTACTTACATCACCATAAAAAAAACGCCATAAAGTGTCATTACTTTATGGCGTTTTTAGTTGCGGGTAAAAAGACTTAGCTGTTCGCTAGCTAAAGACACCCTTAAAGAAGAAAAAGAATAATATTGCTAAGCCAGCACCAGCAGGTAAGGTGATAAGCCATGACATAAATATTGTGCTCACTACGCGAAGATTCAACGCGCCAATGCCACGCGCCAAGCCCACACCGAGAACCGCTCCCACTAAGGTATGCGTAGTTGAAATCGGTAAGCCGGTTGCTGATGCGAGTACAACCGTGGTCGCCGCACCTAACTCAGCAGCAAAGCCTCTACTCGGCGTTAATTCAGTAATTTTTCTGCCGATGGTGGCCATTACTTTGAAACCATAAGTGGCTAAACCTAAAACAATACCGCCACCACCAAGTAACAATATCCAAGGTGGCATTGCAGATTTAGCGACAACATCGCCGCCACTACTAATAACACCTACTACGGCAGCAATAGGACCAACCGCATTCGCTACATCATTTGAGCCGTGCGCAAAGGCCATGGCACAAGCGGTAAACACCATTAACACCGCAAATATTTTTTCGACATTAGCAAAGCGATTGGCAGAAAAGTCGATAGGGGTGTCTTTGATATTCTTTAAGAAGTATTTACCGATTAATGCAACGATAACCCCTAATACCACTGCGGCAGGAATGGCATTAGCAAACTTAGATTCGAAGCCAAAATCTAACTCGATACCGACATGCTTTAGACCTTTAAGCAAGGTTACCATGGCAATCATAAAACCTACGGCAAACATATAAATAGGCACATATTTTTTGGCGTTGGCGAAAGGGTCTTTGGTATCCAAGATTAATCGCTGAACACTCATAAATAGCCAGTAAGAAATAGTACCTGCCATTACTGGAGATACCACCCAGCTGGCCACAATTTTACCAACCTTTGGCCAGGCGACTGCATCGACACCAATGCCAACCGCAGCAAAGCCTACGAGTGCACCTACAATCGAGTGCGTTGTAGAAACCGGCCAGCCTTTCATGCTGGCAATGAACAGCCAAGTACCTGCGGCCAAAAGCGCAGACATCATGCCGTAAACCAGAAGCTGTGGTGAATCCGTTAGAATAGCGGGATCAATAATCCCTTTACGTATAGTCGAGGTGACTTCGCCGCCAGCTAAATAGGCGCCGGCAAATTCAAATATCATAGCGATTAGAATCGCTTGTTTAACCGTGATTGCTTTTGAACCAACGGAGGTGCCCATCGCATTAGCGACATCGTTAGCACCAACGCCCCAAGCCATAAACAAACCAAAACAACATGTCAGTATGAGTAATAAGTGACCGTGCTGAGCGATAATATCCATAAACAACTACCTATCATATGAACAAATAAGATTAAAAGAATTTAGTTTTTTTATTATTTTTGTTAGCTGGCAATGAGTAATTGCATGCGTGAGCCCACTTTTTGAGCGCGATCGGCGAGCTCACCAATGCCATCAATAATGCGATATAAAAACATTACATCGATTGGTGAAAGCTTGCTTTCTAGTTTAAATAGCTTGGCACGTACAGCAATTTGCAACTTATCGTTCTTGTTTTCGAGGTCATCGAGCTCTTCAATGAGTCCTTCTACCAAAACCAGTTCGCGGCCTCGAAAGCCCGTTGAAAGTAATTCATCCATTTCATTAATTGCTTTAAGTGCCTGTGCCGATGTAGCGACAGCGGTTTCTGCATACTCAAGAATAATTTCGGCCATGGCTTCAGGTATAACCATTTTACGGCCCATCATGATGCCGCTAATATCTTTGGTGCAATTAGCGATTTTATCTTGCCGTCCTATTAGGTCGAGCATATCTGAGCGATGAACAGGCATTAACAAATTTTTAGGCAAGTTTAAGCGCAAGTCTTTTTTGATTTTGTCGGCTTTGCCTTCGAGCTTGGAGATATTGCTTCGAATCTGTTTGGCTGTAGCCCAGTCATCTTGAAGGCTGGCCTCAATGAAGGGTATAAGCTGTTCGGCACATTCATGGACGCGGGCCATATGCGTTTGAATGGGGCGTATAGGTGATTGACCAAATAGATTGGAAAAGGGGTTGCCTGCCATAATT
>JABIQF010000249.1 GCA_018668095.1 Cellvibrionales bacterium | reverse complement strand
GTTAAGCTTACGGCATTTTTGGTTACTTTTTTTGCTGTTGAAAAAAGTGACTGGCATGTCGGGCCACTCCCGACGGTCTTGAACTGAAAAATCAAATAAATAAAGTAACCCTCCAAAATCTAAGATTGCTATTAAATACGTAAATGCGAATCAATAGGCTTCTGGTATTTCGGGCCACCCCCGATGACCTTGAACTTAAAACACTAAAAAATTCAAAACTCTACATCCACTCACTTAAAAAAAACAAAAAAAAGCGGATTACGAAAATCGCAACCCGCTCCTATTTAAACGCAACTAAAACCTAAGGAAGTAAATGCTGAACCGCATCACGCTCTTCGGTTAACTCTTTCTCAGTCGCATCCATTTTCTCTTGACTGAACGCATCAATCTCAAGCCCTTGCACAATAGTCCAATCACCATTGCTACAAGTTACAGGAAAAGAATAAATCAAACCCTCAGCGATACCGTAACTACCATCACTGTAAATACCCATGCTAACCCAATCATTAGCCGCGCTGCCCAATGCCCAAGTGCGCATATGATCAATAGCTGCATTGGCTGCCGACGCAGCACTGGATGCACCACGTGCCGCAATAATCGCCGCACCACGTTGCTGAACTTCAGGGATAAACGTTTCTTTGTACCATGCTTGATCAATTAAACTAATTGCTGACTCACCGTTCACTTTAGCGTGGAATAAATCAGGGTACTGCGTCGCTGAGTGATTCCCCCATATCGTCATATGCGTTACAGCTGTAACTGCGTTGCCGGTTTTTTGTGCTAATTGCGTCATTGCACGGTTGTGATCAAGGCGCGTCATCGCAGTAAAGTTACGTGGATCAATATCCGGTGCATTACGCTGCGCAATAAGCGCGTTAGTGTTGGCTGGGTTGCCAACCACTAAGACTTTAATGTTTCGGCTAGCAACCGCATTAATGGCTTTACCTTGCGCTGAGAATATAGCGGCATTGGCTTCTAGCAAGTCTTTACGTTCCATGCCTGGACCGCGTGGACGAGCACCAACAAGTAGGGCGTAATCGGTATCTTTAAAGGCAATATTGGCATCATCAGTGCAAACAATACTTTCTAATAGAGGAAATGCACAGTCATCTAATTCCATCGCTACGCCTTTAAGCGCATCCATAGCCGGTGTGATTTCAAGCAGTTGTAAGATAACAGGTTGATCCTCGCCCAACATAGCGCCAGAGGCTATGCGAAAAAGTAGGCCGTAACTGATTTGGCCGGCGGCGCCGGTAACGGTAACTCTAACTGCTGCTTTCATGTTCAATGTCCTGTGATCAATAAATAATAAATACGCTCTTTATATTGCAGGCGGCATTTTATGCGCGGTCTGCGCGAAAAGCTATACGATTTCGTGTCAAACTCAGCATATATTACCTTTGCTTGTGCACTCTCTTTTGGGATTTGACGATAAATCCCTTACAATGCCGGCCATTCAATGCTCAATTGTAGAAATTTTCATAGATAATCACTTATGTTAGAGAAAAACTCGCCTTTTTTGTCGTCCGTCCAATCACCCAATGTTTCTATATTGGATCCTAATGTTGTAGCTGATGCTAGTGCAGAGGTAAAGCCGGATGCTGAATCTGATAGCCCTGCGCAAGATCGCATTGAGGGCTTAACGCCTCGCTCACGTACTGAGTTTAATAAGCTGCATAAGCGTTTACGCCGTAATGTGGGTCGTGCTATCGATGACTTCGCAATGATAGAAGACGGCGATAAAGTTATGGTTTGTCTATCTGGCGGTAAAGATTCTTACGCTATGCTCGATATTTTATTGAATTTACAGCGCAGTGCGCCCATTCAGTTTGAATTGATTGCGGTTAATCTCGATCAGAAACAACCGGGCTATCCAGAAGAGGTGTTACCCGCTTATTTGACAGAGTTGGGCGTGCCTTTTCATATTTTAGAAAAAGATACTTATAGTATTGTTAAGTCGGTTATTCCTGAAGGTAAGACAACTTGCGGTCTGTGTTCGCGTTTGCGTCGCGGTAACTTGTATGGTTTTGCTGAAGAAATTGGCGCTAATAAAATTGCGCTAGGGCATCATCGTGACGATATTATTGAAACGCTATTTTTGAATTTGTTTTACGGTGGGGCGCTTAAAGCAATGCCGCCTAAGTTGCTCAGTGATGATAAACGCAACGTTGTGATTCGTCCGTTGGCTTACTGTAAGGAAGAAGATTTAATTCGCTACGCAGAGCACAAGGCGTTTCCAATTATTCCTTGTAATTTGTGTGGTTCACAAGAAAACTTACAGCGTCAGTCTATTAAGGCAATGCTTAATGGCTGGCAAAAACAATACCCGGGCCGTATTGAAAGTATTTTCGGTGCTATTAGTAATGTTGCACCTTCACAATTAGCCGACGGCGAGTTGTTTGATTTTAAAAATCTCACCATCGATCGATCGCTAGGTAAACTGGATAAGATGGGTAATCGAGATGAGAACACCATTGATGTTCTCGACCTCGGTTAGGGCAACTTAAAGCGCGTTAAGTTGCTGCTTCTGATTCTCTAAACGCTGTTGCGCGTCTTTAGCATCAGCCAGTTTTTGCTGCTCTTTGGCAACAACATCTTCTGGTGCTTTATCAATAAAACCACTGTTATTTAGCTTGCCACTTAAACGGCCCACTTCTTTGTCGAGCTTGGCAATTTCTTTATCCAGTCGCGCAATTTCTGCATCTTTATCAATAAAACCTGCCAGTGGCACCATAATTTCTAGCTCGCCCACCAGTTGAGTGGCTGCGGCCGGTGCTTCATCGTTAGCATCTAACCAAGTAATGCTTTCTACTTTAGCTAACGTTTGAATTAATGGCTGACCATTGGCTAGTCGGGTTTTATCTTGTTCGCTGCCATGGTTAAAGAATACGGGTAAGGCTTTTGCGGGTGAAATATTCATTTCGCCGCGAATATTACGTACGGCAACAATGACTGCTTTT
>JABIQF010000092.1 GCA_018668095.1 Cellvibrionales bacterium | reverse complement strand
GATTCTGACGATCAATTATGTCGAATGAAAATGATTCTAGTAGGCGCTGCCAAGGTGTATTGGATAAGGCTATCCCAAAGCGAATAGGTTATCTCGAGATCAAACTTCGCCAGTTTGCGGCATTTTTGGTTACTTTTTTTGCTGTTGAAAAAAGTGACTGGCATGTCGGGCCACCCCCGACGGTCTTAATAGAAAACCTAAACAAACCAAGCAGAAAAAAATATCGGACTAGCACTAAGAGCAACTCCGATGGCCTTGACTTTAAAACTCAAAAAAGCAAACATTCAAAAAAAACAACGATTAAAATTCTAAAAGCCGAGCTCTTTGATCTTGACCTTTAAAAAAGTCGAAAGAAAAAACTTTTCTATCACCCAATAAAAAACCCGATGACTTCCGCCACCGGGTCTAAATCCAAACTAGCAACCAGCCTTATTCTTCTTTAACCACCAGCGTAATAGCAATACCCTCTTTCGCCTGCTGAGCCGCATCAGCTACTGCTGCATAAGTATTTGCTTTTGCCTCAGAGTGCGCACTAATAATAACTGAACCCTTAGGATTCTCAGCCAATTTACGCTGAATGACCGAGCGAACCGAGCGTACATCAACACGACGATTATCAACCAATATTTCACTCGAAGCATTAATGTTGATTAAAACATTTTGGTTCTCAGTGGGAATATCGACTTCAGGTGCGTCGTCTGGACGGTTAATTTCAAGACCATACTCTTTAATAAATGAAGCGGTAACAATAAAGAATATCAACATGATAAAGACAACATCGAGCATCGGTGTTAAATCGATTTCGGATTCTTCTTCATTTGCTGCTGCGTGACGTGTGCGTGACATGAACTACTCCAACTCAATGGCTATCAATGATAAGGGGCTTATCGTGATTGGTGATCTCTCTACCTAGGGCCCTGTTCAGGCCGCGTATGTTATAGATTTACCGCATGAAATAAAAGGGCTTTTGCCTCAGGTATCGCGTTCAAACGTTAAATTGTGGCTGGTTTATTAACCAGCAGTTCTGGTTTTGATTGTTTGAAGTCATTCAAAATAACAAATAAGCAGGGTATTAGTAAAAGGGTAATCACTGTTGCAAAGACAATACCGAACGCCAGTGATATTGCCATAGGCTGTATGACCTGAGCCTGTAGGCTGCTTTCTAATAACATCGGAAATAAACCGAAAAATGTGGTTAAAGAGGTGATTAATATAGCCCTAAAGCGGCGTTTACATGAGTGTATAACCGCATTGAGTACGGAGTGACCGCTAGCAAGATGCCGATTGACTGCGTCGGTAAGAATCAGACTGTCATTCACAGCAACACCAATAAGCGCGATAACACCGAAAAAGGACATCATCGAAAAGGCGGTATCCATAATTAAATGCCCAGCAATAGCGCCAATAAGGCTAAAAGGGATTATGGACATGATAATTAAAGGCTGTGAATAGGATTTAAGTGGAATAGCTAGCAATGCATAAACGACAATAATGGCGAGCAAAAATCCCTGTGCTAAGCCATTTACAATATCGGCGGAATCTTTGGTTTCACCATCCATTTCAAAGCGAAGGCTGGGGTATTTGGCTAATAACTTAGGGAAGTCATTGTCCATAATTTGACGGCTAATGGCGTCAGGGTTGAAGTTAAGTTTATCCACTTTGGCAGAGATGTTGACAGCACGACGACCATTAATTTTTTCTATCGATGCATAGCTAGGCTGGCTGGTAATGTCGGCGACTGAATAAAAGGGAACGGTATCGCCAGCGTCAGTGCGAATAAACATGCTATCTAAATCGGCTAAGGATTTTCTATCGTCACGCGGATAACGGACCATGACTTTGACTTCATCTGTGCCACGTTGAATACGCTGAGTTTCAATGCCATAAAAAGCATCGCGTACTTGGCTGCCTAAGTCGCTTAAGCTAAGACCTAATGCTTCTGCAGAGGGTTTAATGTCGAGTTTTAGTTCGTCCACTTGGTTGTTGAGCGAACTTTTCGCATCGAATACACCTTCATAGCGACTAATTATTTCAAGTAACTCTGCTGTAGCAGCCACTAATGCTTCGCGCGTATCGGCAGAAACATTAAATGATATGGGATCACCAATCATTTCTTCTGCTGCACGAAATACGAGACTTTTGGTGCCGGTAATCGCGCCTGCATTTTCTCGCCAACGTTGAATAATTTCATAGCTGTCTATGCTGCGATGTTCAACTTTGGTTAACTCCAACATAAATTCAGCGCTATCGCCGGGCGAACCCCAAGAGTAGGTATGTTTTATAAAGCCATTCTTGTCGCCTGAGGCTTCAATATAATCACTGTTGGCTTGATAGAGTGCCTCGGTGACTTTGGCGACAGCTGCATGCGTTTGACTGTCGGGTGTGCCTTCTATCATTTCAATTTTAGCGCCCAAAATTTCTGATGGGACATTGGGCATTACAACTAACAAAACAATACCGCTGGCAATAATGCCGCCAGTAATAATCAGTCCTGCAATAAACGTCGCCAATGTTGTATATCGATGAACAATGCATTGCTTTAAAAAGGGTAAATACAGTTGCTCAATAAACTGGTCAAGCTTTTCATTGGTCCGTGTAGAAAAACGATTAGTTCGCTGGCTAATGCTATCAAGCAGTGGTAGTTGTGTTAGGCGAGAGTGAGCAATATGTGCCGGCAGTATGAGCTTCGATTCAATGAGTGAAAATAATAAGCAAAGAATAACCACCCAACCCATTGCGGCGGGGAAGGGAGCGAATACGCTATCCAGTGTGACTGTGGGGGCGAATGATACAACGGTTGTTAATACGCCGAAGGTTGCGGGAATAGCGACGCGTTTTACGCCTTTTATGACGGCATTTAAATTGTGGCCTTCTTCTTTAGTTGTTGAGTCAATACTTTCACCAATAATAATGGCATCGTCAACCATGATCCCTAGCACTGTAATAAAACCAAATAGGCTAATCATGTTTAGTGATACGTTAATGCCATTCATTTGCATAAGCGTAACAGTGCCGAGAAAGCAAACGGGTAAGCCAGCCATAACCCAAAAGGCTAAATTAAAATTGAGGAATATTAAAAGAATTAAAAAAACTAATAGGGCGCCAATGGTGAGGTTTTTACTCATCAATTGCATGCGCTCTTTTATGTAGTGACTAAAGTCTTGCCAGTAAGTGAGTTCAATGTTGTCAGCGAGAGTGAGTTTTTTATCTTCAACATAGCGCTTAATGACATCAGTGGTGTCAATGACATCTTGATCACCAACCGCATAAATCATTAGGCCTGCGCCATATTCGCCATCGAATAATGTGAGCTTTGAGCGCTGTGAAAACGCATCGCGTACATAGGCGACATCGGATAAATATAAACGGCTGCCATCGGCAAAGCTTCGCAATACAATTTGATTAAAATCTTGCTGATTAAATGCTTGACCTTGTGTGCGTAATAAAATATCGCCGGTATTTGATTGAATCGCACCGCCAGCCATATCGACAGACGAGCGATTAATGGCGAAGGCAATGTCACGTAAAGTTAGCTTGTATTTTTTTAAAGCGACTTCGCTTACTTCAATTGATATTTCATAATCACGCAGTCCAAATAGTTCTGCTGAAGATATTTCAGGGAAGGCCAAAATGTCTTCTTTAATACCGCGTAAAATTTTATTTAATTGTTTTTCTTCGAGATCTCCGCTGACCTGTAATTGTATAACAGGAAACTTCATTTCAATTTGTTCTATAGCGGCCGTTTCTGTTAAATCAGGTAAATTGCTAATACCATCGATACGATTTTTTATTTGATCTAAGAGTGTAGAGACTTGGAAGCCTGGCAGTAAATTAACGTTTATTGTGGAGAGGCCTTCGTGGCTATAAGAGCTGATTTTTTCGATGCCGGTAATATCTTTGATGGCTTCTTCAATTTTGCTGGTAACACCTTGCTCAACTTCTTCAGGGGCCGCGCCGGGATAAGCCATGGTCACTTGAATGGCTTCTATATTAAGATCGGGCTGTAGCTCTCTTTGTATTTTTGAAAGTGAGATTAAGCCGATGACAATAATGAAGATCATCAATAAATTGGCGGCAACATGATTGCGAGCAAACCAAGAGACTATATCGTTAGACTGAACTTTAGCATTCTCATGAGGAAGATCAGCTCTATCGTTGCTAGGTAAATCTGACATTAACAAACGTCCTTATATTTCGCGCGCGGGTTAGAGGGCTTTATCATTAGTTGCTGTTTTAAGTGCAGCCTGCACGGTGGTTTGCGAACGACTTTGACTATCCATAGGAAGTGTTATTAATTTAGCGATATTCACTTGGTTGCCAATATTGCCGCTATCGATATAGCCGATGGCAATTTTGTCACCGCTCACTAAGCCGCTATCAACATAAGCATATTGATTGTCGTTAGCAATGATGTTGACAGTCCTGCGTTGAAGATTGTTGTCATCAATGAGCCAAACCGTACTGTCAGTTTGAAGGACGTCATGAGGAATGCGCACAATATTTTCTAAAGATTTACCGGTAATGCTGGCATTAACAAAAGTGCCGACTCTTAGAAGTGGTTTATTGTCTTGTGGTGATTTTAATTGATAAGGATCATTGACTGTAGCGACAAGATAAAGCATGCGGCTTCGATCATCGATGACACTCTCGACGCGCGTTAAATCAGCCTGCCAGTGATGGTCGGTTTTATTAAGGCTAACGGTAAGTTGAATGGGAGCCGTGGGTGTTTTTTTTTCTTTACCTGGCGTCGGTAGTGAGAGTAATGCCAGTTTATGTTCTGCCACTGGCAGGCGAACTTCGACTTGATTCGTTGCAAAACAAATGCCCAGTACGGTACCGACAGCAACATGCTGGCCGACATCAACATTACGTTGGCGGACTAAACCATCATAGGGAGCGATGACATTGGTGCGTGCTAGATCTTCTTCGGCTTTAATGAGGTCGGCTTTGGCTGCATATAAGTTGGCGGATGCTTCAGCAATTTGCGGCTCCCGTAATGCGAGTGATTTAGCTTCAGCTGATCGCTGCCCCTCTTTTTTATAACGCACCCAATCCTGATAGGCGACATCTGCGCGTCCGCGCTCTTCGACAAGGCGCGTATTGGCTGCAGCGACAGCGGCTTGCGCTCTTGCTACGGCTGTTCGATAGCTTAAGTCGTCAATGCGCAGCAGGAGATCGCCTTGCTTGACTAATCCGCCAGCGACAAAATGATTGGCTACTTCAATCACTCGCCCTTGCACCGCTGAAGATAACTCCGTTTCTGTGCTGGGTAGAACAGTGCCTTGCGAATGTACAATCATTTTTCGTGTTTCACTCTGTACTTCAACAGCATCAATTAAGAGGCGAATTTTATCTTGCGCTTGTTGGACAGGTGCTGGCTTACTTAAAAATAGAAGATAAGAAACAGTGATGGCAATAATGATTATGGCAATAGGTCGAAACGCTTTTCGTGTAGAGGGAGTAAGTAGTGGCATTGGCTTCCATGATGTTAAGTCGTTTTAAATTGGGTGTATGGATTCTTTTCGTGTTTTGAGAAAGCTAAATTATAAGACAATATACGATCATTTTAACTCTCTGGCTTTATGATGAAATTGTAATGATAAATAGTTAATGCGAAATAATTAATAGTAAAGTGTTCTCAATTTTTTGTGTAAAAGACTATTTATGAAATGTTGTTGTTGAAGATTTTTTTAGCCTATTTATTGAGAGGGTTTTTGTAAATCACTTGTTTTCGTGGTTTTCGAAAAAAACAAATGTAAAAACTATTTCCTTCACATTGATAGCTTATAACAATAACGCACTTTATGGATGTCTTCAATTAAGAAAATATTCTCCATTTATGATAATTTTTGGGTCAAATAAATAGAATAATTTTCTTCTAAGCGATAATGCTGCTTAGAAGAAACAGCCTTATTTTAAGTAGTGAGTGATATTAAAATGTATAAAATTGTCGTTAAGGTATTCAAGGAAAGGTGGGCATAATGCTGTCGGTAAAAAGTAGTGTTGAATTTCTGCTTAAAAACATTGAGCAATTACAAGGACTTGGTAAGTTGGAAACAATCTTGCCAATATTTGATGCGATGAAAGTACTTATGACTCAGACACAATTTGATGTGTCTATGATGGACCTTACGATGTCAGCCGAAAATCGTAAAGTGGCTCGTCAATTCTTAGTCGACGGGATGACGACGGCAGAGATGAAGCGTAAAGGTGTTAGTCCTTCACGTTTATCAAAAGTCGTGGCCAGAGTTATCGAAAACTTTAATAAACAGTTAACCGTTTTAGGCTTAGTCGGTGGGCATTATATTCTGGATGAGAAGACGGCTCAATTGGTTGGGGCTATGGAATCAGCCAAGGTGAGTGAGGCGCAATATAAGCTGAGTCTCTCTAATGTTAGAAAAAGAAGTGGAAAGTCTCGATCTGCCAGTAGTAAAGGTGCAAAAAATCAGGCTCAATCAACTTCGCGCTCAAGAAGCACTCATGATGATGAAGCTGATGAGAAAGGCTAGCGCTTGATGTTAACTTTGAACGAGTGAGTTAGATTTAGTGCTCACTTCTTACGAAAAATTAGCCCAGCATCGAAATGAATGACATCGAAGTTAGTAAAAGCGTTTTGCGGCGGCCTTGTAACCCTCAATTTTTATTACCGCACTTTCGTAAAGTTCAGCAATGTCGACGGTTACACCGACCTCGGCACGCCGAGAGATCATAGTAATAGGGAATAAATAGTTTTCGCTGTGTTTTAGTTGTAAGGCGCGTGACGGGCCGTATTTGTCAACATAAACAACCCAGCGAAGATTGAATTGCTGAATTAATAAATCACCCAATACAATACCCATATCTTGTAATAGACGTCGATCCTTTGCTGTCACCAGCCGGCTGTCGAGTAAGCGTTGCAGTAATGAGATATCGTGATCACGTTGCTGATGTAGAGCACTACCAAAGTGACGGCGGCTCAATTGATTGATTCGATCACGGCCCTGCTGCAGGTATTTTTCATCGGCTTGACCAAAGGGGCGTAATATTGGGCTGTCTGCCGTCTTATCATTAAATCCTTGGGCGCTTACTGACAGCAGAAGGCTTGCCAGTATTAATAGCGATGCAGCGATTTTTTGTAGCGCTATGACGGAATTCTTCATAAGACCTTTCATGGTTAATAGTTCATGGTTCAGTATTGAGTATCGACGGTGATGGTTCAACGATGCTGAATAAGGATTTTGAGTTGATCTTTCCCTTAATCGTCATCTCCTGTGTGCTTGCTGATATCAGCGTAGCTTTCCTCTCGATTACCACCGTCAGTATGGCGGGTTGATATCAGCTTTTAATTGGGTATTGGATGAGTTTACACCAGCTATGTTTCACTGGCTTGCTTTTAAGCCTTTATTGTTGATTTTGAAGGTGCGATTGTGCCTAATCACTGCCCTAAAGCCTTGTGCTGGCTTGCCCGCGTCAGTAACATAACGCAGGTAATTCGCGGCCTCATTAAGCCTTAGTTAAAAACACTTTTTGGCGGCAGCGATTCAGTCATTCTGGGGAAGAATCAATGATTTCAGGCAGTATAGTGGCGCTTGTCACGCCCATGTTAAATGACGGCAGTGTCGATTATGCCGCATTACAGCATTTGGTCGACTGGCATATTAACGCTGGGACCAATGCGATTGTCGCCGTAGGCACCACGGGTGAGTCGGCCACATTAAGCGTTGAAGAACATCACACCGTCATTAAATCTGTTGTCGATCAAGCGGCCGGGCGTATTTCTATTATTGCGGGTACGGGTGCTAACTCTACTTCTGAAGCGATTGAGCTGACTCGAGCGGCTCATCGTGTGGGTGCAGATGCCTGTTTGACGGTAACTCCTTATTACAATAAGCCGACCCAAGAAGGGCTGTACTTACATCATAAAGCGATTGCTGAAGCCGTCGACATTCCCAATATTTTATACAATGTACCGGGTAGAACAGCCGTTGATATGCTGCCATCGACAACGGCGCGCTTGGCTGAATTGCCAAATATTGTGGGCATCAAGGATGCTACTGGTGATCTTTCTCGCGGTGCTGAGCTATTAGCCGTTTGTGGCGATAAAATCGCTATTTATTCGGGTGACGATGCTACGGCAGTTGAGTTTATGTTAATGGGTGGTATGGGTAATGTTTCGGTGACTGCGAATGTGGCACCGCTAGAAATGGCGCAACTGTGCCGTTTAGCTATGGCAGCAAGTACCGGTAGCGAGCAAGATAAACAGCATGCTCGTGATTTAAACGAGACTTTGGCGCTACTCAACAATGATTTATTTGTTGAGGCGAATCCGATTCCGGTTAAGTGGGCTCTCGCTAAAATGGGCTTAGTGACTGAGGCTATCCGATTGCCATTGACGGTTTTAGATTCACAGTATCATGCAAAAATTGAAACGGCTTTGGCTGCAGCCAATATTACAAGTGAGCCAACTTCGGCATATTAAACTACGGCACATTAAACTACGGCGAATTAAATTGAGCATGTCTAGTCATACTTCTATCGATAACGTCGTATATGGAAACTGTTGCATGAAAATTT
>JABIQF010000070.1 GCA_018668095.1 Cellvibrionales bacterium | reverse complement strand
TTTTTTTGCTGTAGCACAGCGTAGTTTGCGCAGCGCCTGAAAGGCGACCCGTAGGGTGAGCGAAGCGAATCACAAAGTGACTGGCATGTCGGTCCACCTCAGACGCCCTTAACCTTAAATATCAAAAAAAGTAACCAACCAGAATTATAAAACCACCCTCAACACTTAAAAGGCTTCCCCCTCCCCCTCACTCCAATCAACCTCCAACCCCGAATCCATTGCCAATGACCCGTATATCAACTCAATCACCTCAGCCAACGCCTCTTGCTGATAAGCCACCGCAGGCATGGCGCCCCAAATCGGCTTAGGCCAAACAGCATCGCCTGCAAAGCGCGCTACATGATGAATATGTAACTGCGCCACCACATTACCTAACGCCGCTATATTTAATTTTTCAGCAGAAAATTGCGTTTGTAATAATCGAGAAATCGCATTCGACTCAGCCAGAAACTGCAACTGATCTTCAGCAGATAATTCCAGTAACTCACGCGCACCTTCACGACGAGGCACAAGTATTAGCCAAGGATAATTCGCATCATTCATCAAAAGCAATTCGCATAGCGGGAGCGAAGCAATTGCGATAGTATCTTTTTGTAATTGAGGATCAAGCGTAAACATGGAGTGCTACCTTTATTTTTCTCTCTTATTGCTAACTATCAACACAATGGATGAACTGATATGAAAAATCTACCCACTGCCGAAATAATAAATCGCTGCGATTGGTGCGGCGATGACCCACTTTACCAGAAATACCATGATGAAGAATGGGGCGTGCCAACATTTGATGACGCAACCTTGTTTGAGTTTTTAATTCTCGAAGGCGCCCAAGCCGGCCTTAGCTGGATTACCGTACTTCGAAAACGTGAGAACTATCGCAAAGCCTTTCATCAGTTTAATCCTGAAAAAATTGCCCGCTACTCCGAAAACAAAATTCAACGCCTGAAACTCGACGCGGGCATTATTCGCAACGACCTAAAAATTCGATCGGCCATTACTAATGCACAATGCTATCTCGAACTCTGTAATGAAAAAGACAGCTTATCAAATTATCTTTGGAATTTTGTCGATGGCAAGCCAATAAAAAACCACTGGCAATCAATGAAAGAAATTCCCGCCAATACAACACTCTCAGATACGATTAGTAAAGATTTAAAAAAACGCGGCTTTAAATTTGTAGGCTCAACTATTGTTTATGCCTATATGCAGTCTATGGGGATAGTCAACGACCACTTGGTTAGCTGCCACTGCTACGATAGCTAAGATGAGTATCAACGTTAATCTATAACCGCTTCCATTTAGGCACATTAACGCCTGCCAGACATAATATCTCATCAATCATTGATAGACTCATACCCCAAATAACTTTGCCATCATAACGATAACACGGCATATGTATTGTCCGTTGCTCATACTCTATTGAATAAACACTACGATTATTGATATCGGAAAAATAAGACAGAGGAATCCAAACCGTTTCAGCGACTTCATAATTTTCTTCTAACAATGGCTTATCGGCTACTGAAAAAACATAGGGTGTCACCACCATAGCTTTCGGAGTAACACGCCGCGAAGTACTCACATCCGACAAGCGCCCTAACCACTCACCTTTTAAATGCTGGTGTTCTGCATCATCAATATCAAAACCGACTTCTTCATGCATTTCACGCTTGGCTGTAGCAAGCCCATTTTTATCAAAGGTTTCACATCGTCCACCAGGAAAAGCCATATGCCCCGACCATGGATCACCTTTATGCTCAGCACGTTTAATCATTAATATCGATGCGTCGCCACTCGCATGCTGATCAAGCACAATGGCAACCGCCGAACGTTTTGACCAATAGCGAGATATTTTCTTTTTTGCTTTATACCTAATAAATAATTCAGGCAATTGATGTAAACGCATATTGCTCCGTATTGAATCCTTCAAAATATTGTAGCGCCATCCTAGTACATTATTCCTTTTTGAAACTGCACTATGGCGGCTAGCAGTGCATTATCATCAACGACTAAAGCACGTGCTTTTTGAGCTAACGATTGAGCCTGACCTTTCTGATCTTGACGATAACGCACTTGAGCTAAAGAGAAATAAGCGCGGGCATCTTGTGGTGCAAGACGGATAGCTCGCTCAACGAGCGCTGATGCTTTACCTAATGATTCGTCCGCTATTGCTGACTGAGCCTGAACTAATAACTGATCGACAGCACTGGCACTCTTTTTAGTTTGTAGATTAGTTTCTCTTGGCGGTAAACGTAAGCCAGTATCTTCGGAGTCAACATTAACAGCTGTATCGTCACTCACCGATGGCTCAACATCTAGAGTTGGTACAGATCCACAAGCCGTTATCAACATCAGCATTGAAATTAATACGGCGGCTCTTTCAATATAACGAATCATATCTACTTTCTCTTTTTTGTCTTTTTGTCTTTTTGCTTAATCAATTTATTAATGAGGGCTAGAACAGCTTTTTGCTCCTTGCGGATGAGAACCTTTAATAAACGGAATTTCGCTGGCACTAAAACAGGATTCTTTAGATGGCCGACCGGTCACTAAATCAATCCAGTGATAACGAATATTCTCAGGGACCAAGGGTGAAAATGGTCGTCGACTTGCCGACTGCATTAATTGCGTCCAAACAGGCAAGGCTCCACTAGCACCGGTATATTGTGTTGGTGAATTATCATCATGCCCCAACCAAACTACAGCTAATACATCACCGGTAAAACCGGCAAACCAACTATCACGCTGAGCGTTTGATGTTCCAGTTTTACCTGCAAAGATAAAATCATTACCCAGCTTTTGTCGCGCCGAGCGCGCACTACCATCACGCCCTACCTGAATCATTGCTCTCTGTATTAAGTGTATCGCATCTGGCTGCACACCCTGCTCTAAACGATACTGAAATCGCTTAAGTGGTAAATTATCACTATCCAGCACTGCTCGAATTGCTTTTAACGGCGTATGGTAACCATTAGCCGCTATTGTCTGATACATACCTGTCACTTCAAACGGGGTGAGCTGTGTTGCACCTATAAATAAAGAAGGAACTTGATTGACCTCGCGTTCAAAACCTAACTGATGCATAACGCCAGCCACAGCAGCAACCCCTACTTGATCACCCAAACGCGCCGCAGCTTGGTTATAAGACTTCGCCATCGCCGTTATTAATGGCACCTCCCCATGATTTTTTCTATCGTAATTACGCGGCGTCCACTCCTTACCGTTAGTTTCAATAGTTATAGGGCTGTCATCAATAATTGTTGCTAAATTATATTGTTCAGGCTGTGATAAGGCTGCCAAGTAAACCATTGGCTTAACCACTGAGCCAATGGAGCGCTTAGCATCTAAGGCACGATTAAACCCTGAATATCGAGGCTGCCTTCCACCCACCACCGCTAGCACTTCACCCGTTTCTGGCTGCGTGACAACCACTGCGGCTTGGAGTTTTTTATCATCTCGTTTACGCAACCCTTGAATCATGGCTTGCTCTGCATGCCGCTGAATCCGCGGATCAAAACTGGTATAAATTTTTAAGCCATTCGAGGTCAAATCACTATTTTGATAGACCTCACGTAATTGTCGTTTCACTAAATCAATATAGGCAGGAAATACATAATGGGATCGCGACTGCTTACCTAAATTTAATGGCTCTGCTTTTGCCCACTGCGCATCACTCACATCCAATAATTCGCGAGTCACTAAAATATCTAATATTCGATTGCGACGATCAATAGCACGTTCAGGGTGTCGCCATGGATCATAATAAGTGGGGCCGCGAACGACGGCAATCAGCAAAGCTAAACGATCAATGCTTAACTCCGCCAATGGTCGATTAAAATAATGTAGGCTAGCTAAACCAAAACCATGAATTCCACGATCACCCGCTTGACCTAAATACACCTCATTGAGATATGCCTGCAAAATTGCTTCTTTATCATAATGATACTCAAGCAATAGCGACATCAATGCTTCAGTCACCTTTCTACTTAGACTCCGCGTTCGAGTGAGATAATAGTTTTTAACTAATTGCTGAGTAAGCGTTGATCCGCCCTGCACTACCGAGCCGCTTTTCAAATTTTGTACTGCCGCACGAGCGATACCTGAAGGTGATATGCCGTTATGATCATAAAACCGATGATCTTCAACGGCGATTAAAGCGGCAACTAATAGCGGCGGCACTTCTTGGATATTGACTAAGACACGATCTTCTCGATGATTCGGATAAATTGCTCCAATTTCCATAGGCTCCAAGCGCAGCAATGGCAGAGCACTATTATTCAATTCACGAAGCTGAGTTAATTCGTTATTACTAAAAACGACATGCGCTTGTTGAGGCGCTTCGACACCATCCCAAAAAGTATGGCCACGTGAATGAAGAGTGATTTGATTACCCTTACGGTAATAGCTGCCCGCACGCGTACTACTGCCCCGACGATAGCCAAGGTCTTTAAGCTCCTGCTCAAATTCATTCGCCGAAATCGCTAAGCCTTCGAATACTTCCAGTGGTCTGGCATAAACACGCGCAGGCAGCTGCCACTTTTTGCCCTCAAAGCTACTGGTAATTGCTGCATCCAAATAAATAATATAGGCCGTTAAGACCGTAGCCAGAACAAAATAAATCTTAAATGCCAAAGGTCTCATTAGTAGACGGATGATTGTTGTAAGCCAAAACATGGGCGACCAAAAGGGACGCTTATCGCGGGTACTTTTTCGGCCTTTCTTAGTGCGGGCTTTACTTGCTTTGGTCGAGTTGGCCATTTAAGGTGTGTCGCTTCAATGTTATTGAATAAAACGGTATCGAATAAGATAAACAGAATAATCGGAGACGATAGAAATTACGATGAAAAAATATCACGTTTATGGAATGGGCGCTGCACTAGTTGATACTGAATTAGATGTGACTGATGCGGATTTAACCAATATGCAGGTTGATAAAGGCTTAATGACCCTAGTTGATCAAGCGCGTCAGGCTGAATTATTAGGCCATCTTGAAAACCATATGGTTCACTCTAAGCGCGCCAGTGGCGGCTCTGCTGGCAATACGATTATTGCGACCAGTTATTTTGGCGGCCGTACATTCTTTAGCGGCAAGGTTGCCAATGATGAAAACGGCGACTTTTATATGCAAGATATGCGTAATGCCGGCGTCGACACTGTAGCCGTAGCGGCTGAAAATGGCGTCACCGGTAAATGTTTAATTCTTATAACACCCGATGCTGAACGCTCAATGAATACCTTTTTAGGTGCGAGTGAAACATTTTCGGCGCGCGAGTTAGATGAGCAAGCAATTGCTGATTCTGAATATTTGTATATCGAAAGTTACTTAGTGACCTCCGACAGCGGTCGAGCGGCAGCGATACAAGCAAGAGAGGCCGCTCAGAAAAACGGCACTAAGATTGCGATTAGTTTTTCTGACCCTGGCATTATTGCTTACTTCGGTGATGGTGTTAGAGCCATTATGGGTGACAAAGTTGATTTAGTTTTTTGCAATCAAGATGAAGCTTTGAGTTTTGCTAATGTAGATAATATTAGTGATGCCATTGAGGCGATTAAATTGGTTGCTAATGAATTTGTGATTACCTTAGGCGCTAAGGGTGCTTTGATTTTTGATGGTAATGAGTTGATTGCCATTAGTGGTGTAGAGGTTGAAGCCGTTGATACGAATGGTGCTGGCGATATGTTTGCTGGCGCGTATCTTTATGGCATCACGCATGCTATGTCACGTGAGGCAGCAGGAGATTTTGCGAGTGCGGCAGCGGCGAAGGTGGTTTCGCAATATGGGCCGAGGTTGGAGGCTGATGACTATCGAGCGATCGTTAAATCGTTTACTTGAGTGTCTAGGATTTTTTAGAGCTTGTTTCATTTGAAAGATGATTCAATCTGACATGGCATTGTTGCTGTGTCGGGTTGAGTTCTTCTTTTATTATGCTGGAAGGGTTGAGGAGTTTTTAATTCGATTGTTGCTTGGGGGGGGCGAGATTTTAAGGTCAAGGGCGTCGGGGTTAACCTTTGTGGTAATCCGATATTCTTTTTTTAAATTAGTTTTTTTAAGTTTTCTATTAAGACCGTCGGGGGTGGCCCGACATGCCAGTCACTTTTTGCTACAGCAAAAAAAGTAACCAAAAATGCCGCAAACTGGCGAAGTTT